>JBJOKN010000121.1:0-6073 GCA_046046075.1 Pseudomonadota bacterium | reverse complement strand
GTTTTAAATGCCAAGGCTTGCTCTAAATCTTGAATAGCTTCATCAAGGGTTTGATTTGGCAGGGCGTACATCAAATCAATATTGACTTGATCAAATAAGTCTAGAGCTGCACGAATCGCTGCCTTGGCCTGAGTTGAGTCATGAATACGGCCCAAAGCTTTGAGCTTCTCATCATTGAAACTCTGGATGCCTAATGAAATACGATTAACGCCACTTTGTGCATAGCTTTTGAATTTATCGATTTCAAAAGTGCCTGGATTTGCTTCCATCGTGATTTCAGCATCTGCATTTACTGGGAGTAGGGCGCGTATATCTGACAGCAGTTGATCTAAGCCTTCAGCCGAGAGCAAGCTGGGTGTGCCACCACCAATAAAAATCGTGTGAATCCTACGACCCCAAACTTTGGGAAGCGTGCTTTGCAAATCTAAGCGCAGTGCCTCGAGATATCTTTTTTCATCAAAGCCTTGCGTGACTTCTTTTCCTTCTTTGATTTGATGAGAATTGAAGTCACAGTAGGGGCATTTTTTAATGCACCAAGGGATGTGAACATAAAGCGATAAAGGAGGCAGTGAAGTCAGCATCTTGCAGCGTCAGAGTGACAGACCTATTTTTTGATTTAACTTTTTATTCAATTCTTGCATCAAGATTCTCAAAGCTTGACCGCGATGACTGACTTGATTTTTTTCTTCAGCACTTAATTCTGCTGCTGTTTTTTGTAGCTTCGGAATGAAGAACAAAGGATCGTAGCCAAAGCCATGCTCACCTTGCGCAGCTTCTAGAATTTCTCCTTGCCAATGACCAACAGCAATCAAAGGTTCCGGATCATCCGCTGAATTGATGAACACCAAGGTGCAAGTGAAGTGAGCGCTTCTTTGCTGAACGCCACTCAATCTTTTAAGCAAGAGTGCATTGTTGTCAGCATCCGAAGGATCTCTCTTTTGATCACTCAAAGCGAATCGAGCTGATAGAACACCTGGTAATCCTCCGAGTGCATCAACACAAATGCCAGAGTCGTCAGCAAGGGCAGGCAGGCCACTTAACTTGCTTGCGTGCCTGGCTTTGGTGATGGCATTTTCGATAAAGGTGGGGAAGGGCTCTTCACACGATGGAATACCCAGCAAACCCTGTGGCGTTACTTCAATGCCCAAGGGGCTGAGTAAAGCGTTAAATTCTCTAACTTTTCCAGAATTGTTGGAAGCTAAGACAATTTTTTTGGAAGACATTATTTTTTTGCTAAAGCTTCTTTTTGTAATTTCACCAACTCTTTGATGCCGCTCTCAGCCAAGTTCAAAAGTTGATCAAGTTCTTTTCTAGAAAATGCCGGGCCTTCTGCTGTTCCTTGAACTTCAATGATGCCGCCTTGAGCAGTCATGACGACGTTCATATCTGTGTCGCATGCAGAGTCTTCGGCATAGTCCAAATCAAGTACTGGTGTGCCCTGATAAATACCCACTGAAATAGCTGCAACATGATCTTTGATTGGATCTTGAGCAATCAATTTCTTTTCAAGAAGTTGATTCACAGCATCACGGGCTGCCACAAAAGCCCCTGTGATCGCTGCTGTTCTGGTGCCGCCATCGGCTTGGAGAACATCGCAATCCAAATGAATGGTTCTTTCACCCAATAATTTGAGATCAAACACGCTGCGCATCGAGCGACCAATGAGGCGCTGAATTTCTTGAGTTCTGCCACTTTGCTTGCCTTTGGCGGCTTCACGGTCACCCCTGGTATGGGTTGCTCTAGGCAACATACCATATTCAGCTGTGACCCAACCCTCGCCGCTACCTTTTTGATGGGGAGGCACTTTTTCAAGGACAGAAGCGGTGCAAAGCACGTGTGTATCGCCAAATTTAACCAATACAGAGCCTTCTGCGTGCTTGGTAAAACCACGAATGATGGCGATTTGGCGAAGATTTTCGGCTTGGCGATTACTAGGGCGTTTGGATATTGTCATGTTAGGACTTTACAATGGATGAATGATAGAAAGTATGACCGGTTTTGGTAGTGCCTCCAGACAATTAGACCTGGGTGGCGGAGTCTATGCAACTGTAGCGGTTGAATGCCGTTCAGTAAATAGTCGTTTCCTAGATTTGAACATACGTTCACCTGAAGAGTGCCGTTCTGCAGAAATGCCTTTACGTGAGCTGGTCACCAAACAGTTGGGTCGTGGCAAGGTGGAGTTCCGTATCAACGTCCATCGTGAAACCGAAGCCTCAAGTCAATCCACAGATTTATTAAATTCAGACAGTCTAAAAAGCCTCAAAGCGCTAGAGTCTGCTGTTTTGAAAGAAATGCCAAATGCTGGAAATATGCGTATGGGTGAAATCTTGCGCTGGCCAGGGGTGATCAATGAAAAAAATGTCGACGATGAGCTCTGGCGCTTCAACAGGTTTTGATGGAGCGCGTCAATGGCATTAGAGCAATTGTTGAGCAATTAAAGCCATTGATTCCTCAAATCATCGCAGCTCATCAAGCCAAGCTCACTGAACGCTTGACCGAAATACTCACAGGCATTGATGCGCAAGGTCAGGCTGTGGCAAAGAACGATGTATCAGAACGCATCAAACAAGAAGTTATTTTGTATGGCGTGCGCATTGATGTTGCCGAAGAGCTTGAGCGTTTAAAAACTCATTTAGACGCTGTAGAGTCAGCTCTTAAAAAAGGCGGACCGGTTGGCAAGCGTTTGGACTTTTTGATGCAAGAGTTGAATCGTGAAGCCAATACCTTGGGGTCTAAGTCGGTGTCTCAAGAAAGCAGTAATGCATCGATTGAAGTCAAATTATTGATTGAGCAAATGCGTGAGCAGGTGCAGAATCTTGAGTAATGGTTTAGCTGAGGATTTTTGATGACTTATACCGGTAGCATGTTGATGGTCGTTGCCCCTTCAGGCGCAGGCAAATCCTCTTTGGTCAATGCTTTGCTCAAGCAAGACAAAGACATTGGATTATCGGTATCTTTCACCACGCGCGCGCCAAGACCTGGTGAAGTCAATGGCCGTGAATATAACTTCCTCAGTGAGGCTGAATTTTTAGCGCGCAAAGAAGCTGGTGATTTTCTAGAGTGGGCCAAAGTGCACGGTAACTACTACGGCACATCGAAATCTTGGATTGAGTCTCAAATGAAAAATGGCAGAGATGTTATTTTAGAAATTGATTGGCAAGGAGCTCGTCAAGTTCAAGCCATTATTCCCGAGGCGATTTGGATTTTTATTCTGCCACCGTCAATACAAGCTCTAGAAGATCGTTTGCTTCACCGTGCTCAAGATGATCAAGCCACCATCCAAAAACGCGTGGCTGCCGCTAAAGAAGAGTTGACGCATGTGGGTGAAGCAGATTACTTGGTGATCAATGACGATTTTGAAACAGCCCTGGCTGAGTTAAATCATGTCGTTTTGGCCAGTCGTTTACGCAAGAATTCTCAGTTGGCCAGACATCAAAAATTAGCCCACGAGCTCGGTGCCACAAACAATCAAAAGTGAACTTTCTGCCACTTTTGCCCAAGTGAGTTATCCTTTAGGTATTCCTAGTACTTTTTGAGTTAAACACATGGCCCGTATTACTGTAGAAGATTGTTTAAAAACCATCCCAAATCGATTTGAATTGGTTCTAGCTGCTACCTATCGCGCTCGTCAATTAGCGCAAGGTCATGCTCCTAGAGTGAACGCTAAAGATAAGCCAACCGTGATTGCTTTGCGTGAAGTGGCTGCTGGCGTTACAGATCGAGACATGTTGGTTAAAGTACCTCTATAAGAGGTGACACGGTGGCGCCAAACCCAGATGCCCAAGGCATCCTAGCCGCCATCCTGGAGCAGTCAAGCCGGCATTTATTCGGACCCACGTCCCAGCCGGCTCATCCACCTAAGCCACAAGTTGTTTCTCTTGCTGGCTTAATCGAAAAAATCTCTCATTTAAAACCTGATGAAATTGCTTTGGTCAAAAAAGCATTTCAATATGCTGACTCAGCTCATCTAGGTCAATATCGCCAAAGTGGCGAACCCTACATCACCCACCCATTAGCCGTTGCTGAGCTATGTGCTAGCTGGCGCTTAGATGCTCCATCCATCATGGCTGCCTTGCTGCATGACGTGATTGAAGACACAGGCAGTACTCGTCAAGAATTGGTAGAAATCTTTGGCAGCAAAGTGGCTGAATTGGTCGAGGGCTTAACCAAATTAGATAAGCTTGAGTTCCAAAGTCAGGCGGAAGCCCAGGCTGAGAGCTTTAGAAAAATGTTCATGGCCATGGCCAGAGACGTTCGAGTGATTTTGGTGAAGTTGGCCGATCGTTTGCACAATATGCGCACGCTTGATGCGACCACTTTGGCCAAGCGCAAAAGAGTGGCTCTTGAAACTGCCGAAATTTATTCGCCGATTGCTCACCGCCTTGGTTTGAATTTGGTTTATAGAGAACTGCAAGACTTAAGTTTCAGACACTCTTCACCATTCAGATATGCCACTTTAGATAAGGCCATTAAAAAAGCCAGGGGCAATCGTAAAGAAATGGTTGCCAAGATTTTGGATGCTGCTCGCATGACCTTGAGTAAGGCAGGTCTTGAGTCTGATTTGCGCGGTAGAGAAAAAACTTTGTACAGCATCTATATGAAGATGCGTCAAAAGCATTTGAGCTTTTCTCAGGTATTGGATGTCTACGCTTTTCGTGTCACCGTCAAATCGATTGACGAGTGCTATCGAGCCCTGGGCGTATTGCATGCTTTGTATAAGCCCATGCCTGGTAAATTCAAAGATTACATTGCGATTCCAAAACTGAATGGCTATCAATCGCTGCATACCACCTTGGTGGGTCCTTTTGGTATGCCGGTGGAGTTTCAGATTCGTACTCAAGACATGCATCGTGTGGCGGAAGAGGGTGTTGCTGCACATTGGGCATACAAAGAAGGTGATGACCACCTCACTGAAATGCAAACCAGAGCCCATCAATGGTTGCAATCATTGGTTGATATTCAAGATAACAGTGGCGACTCCCAAGAATTCTTGGAACACGTCAAAATCGATTTATTCCCAGATGCTGTTTATGTTTTCACACCGAAGGGGCAAATCAGAGCATTACCAAGAGGCGCTACAGCCTTAGACTTTGCTTATGCTGTGCACAGTGACTTAGGTAATGAATGCGTGGGTGCCAAAGTGAATGGTGTTCAGCTACCGTTAAGAACAGAGTTGAAGAACGGTGACATCATTGAAATCAGCTCTACGCCAAATTCACAACCAAATCCTGTTTGGCTCACATTTGTTAAAACTGGTAAAGCACGTGCAGCCATCCGTCATTATCTGAAGACCAGACGTTACTCAGAAGCTATTCAATTGGGTGAACGCTTGTTATCTCAAGCACTTCGTCAACAAGGCAGTGATGCGGCCTTGGTCACTGATGATATTTGGGAAAAGCTCTTGCATTGGACGGGTAGCAAAGGTCGTGATGAGTTGTGTGCAGACATTGCCATGGGCCATCGCGTTCCTGCGGTCATGGCAAAAAGAATTGACATGATCATTCGAGAGAGCAAGGGGCAGTCTGAACAAATGCGTTTGGACACTGCTGAATGGGAGTCTTCAGCCAATGATGTTCCTGAGCACAAGCAAGCGATCATGATTGATGGCAATGCTGGTGAATCTGTCTCTTTCCCGGCCTGCTGTCATGCAATTCCTGGTGACAACATCTTGGGTTATCTTGGTAAAGGCGAGGGTCTACAGATTCACACCCATGAATGTCGCCAAGCTCAAAGACTACACCACCGAGATCCAGATCATTGGGTCGATGTGATTTGGGCAGAGGATATTCAAAGAAGTTTTGACGTGGCTATCCGTGTAGATGTCAGAAATGCCAAAGGTGTCTTAGCACGCATTGCTGGTACATTGACCTCAGCTGATGCCAATATTGCTCACGTGGCGATGGATGATCGATTCAGTGAATCTGCGGTGGGTATTCGTTTTGTCATTCAGGTGGAAAGCCGCTATCACTTGGCTAAAGTTATGCGTCGTTTGAGACAGAATCAAGACGTTTTAAAAATCACCCGAGTTTTTGGTAAGTAACTTTTAAGATATCAAGTTCTCTCAAGCCCTCAG
>JBJOKN010000120.1:0-3697 GCA_046046075.1 Pseudomonadota bacterium | reverse complement strand
GTCTTGATGGATGAAATTGGTCGAGGCACATCGACCTTTGATGGCTTGGCCTTGGCTTGGGCGATTGCACAACATTTATTGGTGAAGAATCGTTCATGGACTTTGTTCGCCACTCATTATTTAGAGTTGGCATCTTTGCCAAGCAAATACCCGCAATGCGCCAATGTGCATTTGAGCGCGGTTGAAAAAGGCCAAGGCATTGTGTTTTTACACACTGTCAAAGAAGGTCACGCGAATCAAAGTTATGGTTTGCAAGTGGCGCAGTTAGCAGGCGTTCCTCAAGCAGTGATCAAAGACGCTCGTCAACATTTGCGTCGTTTAGAAGAGCACGCCAATCAAGAGAGTGCCCAGGTTGATTTATTCAGTCAGAATTATTCTGAATCTGAGTCTGCTGCTAATGCAGAAATGGCAGAGGAAACGACTAAAGAAATAGAAACGGCTTTGGCTGTGTTGCAGCAATTGAATGAGATTCAACCGGACAACCTCAGCCCCAAAGAAGCCCTTGATTTGTTGTACAGCTTAAAGAGATTGAGCTAAGAAGATCTGGCTAAAACAATCAGTGCAATGTTGGGCGCTGAACCACAGGTCGAGCTGGTGGCTCGTCATCAACATCCATGTCTGACTCATCATCCACATCAAGACCAAAGGCTCCTTTTGGATGACCATCTTCAAGTTCTTCTTCAGTGGCTTCACGCACATCGGCGACCACCAACCAGAACTTCAATGCCAAACCAGCCAAAGGATGATTGCCATCCAAGACCACTTTGTCCTCTGCTAAATCAGTGACGGTGTAGATCAAAGGATCTTCATCATCGTCCTCTTCTTCAGCAGGTGCTTGTTCATCATCCAAGAGACCTTCAAATTGCATGCCGACTTCTAGTGGTTCTGGAAATCTTGAGCGTGGTTCGATCTTGAGTAACTCAGGGTCGTAATCACCAAAAGCGTCAGCAGGTTCCAACTGAATCGTGGTCTCGTAACCAACATCGTGGCCATCCACAGCTTCTTCTATTTTTGGAAAGGTACCGTCATAGCCACCATGAAGGTAAATCATGGGGCCGGCTGATTCTTCGATCAAATTATCCTGAGCATCAGTCAAACGGTATTTGAGTGAAACAATAGTATTCTTTTGTACTTTCATAATAGGTATTTTACGTCACCCCACCCAAGCAGGTCATAATCTTCCCATGACAACCAAGCCAAACAATCGCTACCAAGCCCCAAAGGCCCCGCAACCCCTGCCAATCCAAGAGCCTTGGGCTCTGTTGGGCGGCATGAGTCCAGCGACCTTCATGAAAGAGTATTGGCAAAAGAAACCGCTTCTGGTGCGTGGTGCCATTCCAGCGTTTCAGTTAGCCAAAAAGTCTGGCATGGCCCTTGAAAGCCCGATTTCCATGGCAGATCTGAGTGATCTAGCCAAACAGAAGAATGTCGAATCAAGACTGATCCAAAGCAAACCTTGGTCACTCAAAAAAGGACCGTTCAAAGCCAAAGACATCCCATCTTTGAAGAAGGATGCATGGACCTTATTGGTTCAAGGCGTTAACACCCATCACCCCATCGCTGCAAGAGTGATGTCTTGGTTTCGTTTCATTCCCGAGGCACGTTTGGATGACTTGATGATCAGCATCGCCGGCAAGCATGGTGGTGTTGGTCCACACGTGGATTCTTATGATGTGTTTTTGTTGCAAATGGCGGGTCGCCGCCATTGGAAGATTTCAGGGCAAAAAGATCTGCGCTTAAAAGAAGGTTTGCCACTCAAAATATTGAAGCACTTTGAGCCGACCCAAGATTGGGTTTTAGAACCTGGCGATATGCTGTATTTGCCGCCAAACATTGCTCATGATGGCCTGTCTTTGGACGCCGGTTGTCAGACCTGGTCGATTGGTTTCAGAGCACCGACTTATAAAGAGTTGATCAGCGAGATACTCTGGCGCACCACCGAGGCTCTTGAGAATGATCCAAAGCTTTGCCAGTTGTATACCGATCCAAAGCAATTGGCTACCCTTGATAGCTGCGCAGTTCCACAGGACTTGGTTGCAGCCGTGTCTAAGCACTTGAATGGCTTGCACTGGAGCGATAGCGACATTTCTTGCACCTTGGCCAGCATGCTGAGCGAACCCAAACCTCAAACGGTCTTTGAGTCACCTCAAAGTCAGTTGGATTTGAGTGCTTTCAAAAAAACGATGGTGCAACAAGGACTTAGACTGGCACCTCAGTCCAAAGCCCTGCACGACCATGACTTTTTCTACCTCAATGGTGAGAGTTTGAGCGATTCTGAAGAGTCTGATTGGGCATTTTGGCTAGAGTTAGCTCAAGAGCAATCTTTGAGCCCTGCCCGATGCCAACAGTTAGTGAAATTGATCAAGGATGTTGATAGTCCTTGGTTTGAAGCCTACAGCTCTGCTTGGATTTTAATTGACCGGGGATTAGGGTAATCACTAGTATTTTGCGCATTTTTATTTATAATAACTAGTGATGCATTAGTTTTAATAATGAAGGCATCCGGTCTAAATCACCGTTAGATGATTAGCTAATCTTTTAAGGAAATAAAATGAAAAAATCACTATTAATCGCTTCTTTGTTGGCAATTTCTTTGGCTGCTTGCGGCAAAAAAGAAGCTCCAGCTCCTGTAGCTCCTGCTGCTGCTCCAGCTCCTGCTGAAGCTGCTCCTGCTGCTGCTCCTGCTGCTGGCGCACCAGCTGCTCCTGCTGCACCTGCTGCTGCTCCAGCACCAGCTGCTCCAGCTGCTCCAGCTAAGAAGTAATTCTTCTTTAGAAGTAAAAAGACCACCCTCGGGTGGTCTTTTTTTTACCTGCTGTTTTAAGCGTTCACTGTTTTTTAGCTTTTGCTATTTTTAGTTTCGCTGATTTTAGTTTCGCTGATTTTAGTTTCGCTGATTTTAATTGTTGATCAGCGACCGATCTGCTGATCTAAAAGCGTCAAGATTTGAACGGCTGTTTCACCAAGTTCGTTCGCACCTTTTTCATCTTGCACAGTCACAGTGACATTACCAGCCACATCTTTGACTTGTACGCGATAACGTTTTGCTTTTTTCAAATCATCTTTGCTGCTCTTACTGAACAAGTTTGCAAAGAAACCTTTTGACTCTGGTGATAGGTCATTGGTGTTCACGAAGCGCACATAGTAAATACCTTTGCTTCTGTCGCGATCTTCAACAGTGAAGTTAGAACGATCTAGACCCACACCCACTTCTCTCCACGCACGATCAAAGTTACCTGCAAACTCAAGACGTGGTTGTTTGTCTTTCTTCAAACGAGATGGTGCATTGGCAGCCACCGTTGATTTTTTACCAACAGAGGCGCGTGCAGCATCTTCTGTGTAACCCAAGCGTTGCATCAAACGAGCCAAGAACTCAGCCTCAAGCTCTGGATCATTAGGACGATTGGTCCAAATGGTTTGAGTCTTATCGTTACCAGTCAACTCTTCAGTTGCACCACGGTGAGTGATGTAGATCTCAGTCTCACCTTTACTGTTAACTTCTAAACGTGTGCGGAATTTGTCACGCTCACCAGTGGAGTAAAGAGAATCTAAAACTTTGCCAAGTGTGCGACGGATGATATCTTGAGGAATCTTGGCGCGGTTTTCTGCCCAATCAGTTTCCATGATGCCGGTTTCTGGTGAGTCCGTTAAGAGAATGAATCCCGTCTCTTGCCAAAACTCACGCACGCTTGGATAC
>JBJOKN010000006.1:0-14505 GCA_046046075.1 Pseudomonadota bacterium | reverse complement strand
ACAAAGGTACGCGTTGTGCTGGAGAGATTTGCATTTCACCTCTGAGGTTGCGACAAGCGTCTACCAGAGCTTTCACTTCAGCAACCCAAGCTTCGCTCTTTGTGCATATTTTTTCTGGCTGAGCGATTGGATAAGCCTGTAATGCAATCGTTTGCTTTTCTTGTTTCTCAAGATCTTTGCCGGACATTGGGCCAACGATTTGCCATAGCTCTTCAGTGATGAATGGGATCACTGGGTGGGCTAAGCGCAAGATGGTCTCAAGAACGCGCAGCAGTGTTCTGCGGGTAGCACGTTGCTGTGCTGGTGTGCCGTTTTGTAATTGAACTTTGGCAAGCTCTAAATACCAATCGCAATACTCGTCCCAAACAAACTGATAGATAGAGCTTGAGATATTGTCAAAACGATAATCTTGGAAACCTTTAGCAATATCAGCTTCCGTTCTTTGCAATAAAGAAACAATCCATTTGTCTGCTGGAGAAAAATCCATGTAACCATCTGGGCCGCATTCTCCAACGCACTGGGCAATGCCATTGTCTTCTGGTGTGCCAGGGCAATTCATCAATACAAAGCGAGTGGCATTCCATAGTTTGTTACAGAAATTTCTGTAACCTTCGCAGCGCTTCTGATCAAAGTTGATATTTCTACCAAGCGTTGCCATCGATGCAAAGGTAAATCTCAAAGCATCTGTTCCAAATGCTGGAATGCCATCTGGAAATTCTTTTTTGGTTTTCTTGGTGATGCTCTCTGCTTGCTTTGGATTCATCAAGCCAGTCGTGCGTTTAGCGAGCAAGGTGTCCAAATCAATACCATCAATCAAATCGATAGGATCCAAAGTATTACCCTTGGACTTACTCATCTTTTGACCTTCGGCATCGCGCACCAAGCCATGAACATATACAGTTTCAAATGGGATCTTGCCAGTGAAGTGACAAGTCATCATCACCATGCGAGCCACCCAGAAGAAAATGATGTCAAAGCCTGTCACCAATGCTGATGATGGTAGGAAGTGAGCCAATTCTGGTGTTTTATTCGGCCAACCCAATGATGAGAAAGGCACCAATGCTGAACTGAACCAGGTATCTAAAACATCTTCATCGCGGCGCAAAGAGCCTGTATAGCCATTGGCTTTGGCTTTTGCAATAGCTTCTGCTTCGGTGCGCGCCACAACAATCTTGCCGTCTTCTTGGTACCAAGCTGGAATTTGATGACCCCACCACAGTTGACGAGAAATACACCAATCCTGAATACCTTCTAACCATTGGTTATAGGTAGTGGTCCAGTTCTCGGGAACAAATTTCACATCACCACACTTCACTGCATCAAGTGCTGCCTCTGCAATTGATTTGCCTGGGCGATACATATTGTGTTCAGTCGGTTTAGACATCGCCACAAACCACTGATCCGTGAGCATTGGTTCAATCACAGACTTGGTGCGATCACCACGAGGAACCATCAAGGTGTGTGGCTGAACTTTTTCTAATAAACCTAAACCTTCAAGATCAGTAACGATCAACTTGCGCGCTTCAAAGCGATCAAGACCTTGATATTTTTTCGGTGCTTGATCATTGATCTTGGCATCCAAGGTCAAAATATTGATCATCTCTAATTGATGACGCAATCCAACAGCGTAGTCATTGAAGTCATGAGCTGGCGTTACTTTGACAACCCCAGTACCAAATTCTTTATCCACATAATCGTCCGCGATGATCGGGATTTGTCTGTCTGAGAGAGGAAGATTGACTGTTTGACCAATCAAATGTTTGTAACGCTCATCTTCTGGGTGAACCATCACAGCCACGTCACCCAACATGGTTTCAGGACGGGTGGTGGCGACTGTCAGGTGTCCTTGACCATTGGATAGTGGATAGCGAATGTGCCACATCGAGCCTTGCTCTTCTTCGCTTTCAACTTCTAAGTCAGAGACGGCTGTACCCAAAATAGGGTCCCAGTTGACCAAACGTTTGCCGCGATAGATCAAACCTTGTTCGTACAAGCTGACAAACACTTCAACCACCGCTTGAGACATCTTGTCGTCCATCGTGAAGTATTCACGGCTCCAATCAATGGATGCTCCAAGGCGTCGGATTTGATTGGTGATGGTCGAACCGGATTGTTCTTTCCAAGCCCAAACTTTTTCTAAGAATTTTTCACGACCCAAATCGTGTCTTGAAACCTTTTGGGCGTCTAATTGTCTTTCCACCACAATTTGTGTCGCAATGCCTGCGTGGTCAGTGCCTGGAACCCAAAGAGTGTTTTTCCCTTGCATGCGGGCATGTCTTGCCAAGCCATCCATGATGGTTTGATTGAAGGCATGACCCATGTGAAGTGTGCCAGTGACGTTCGGTGGCGGTAATTGGATACAAAAACTATCCTTTTTATCGTCCAGAGTGGCGGTGGCAATACCCCTTTTTTCCCACTCAGGACCCCATTGGGCCTCGATTTGGGAGGGTTCGAAAGATTTAGCGAGGTCAGAAAGATTTTTAGACATAAGCCCGAATTATAATTTTTTGTTGAACGTAAAGGCGCATGTGACGAATATTCTTAATAATTTAAATCCAGAACAGCTTGAAGCGGTGACTTTGCCCCCTGTTAATGAGGCAGGCAATAGTCAGTCAGCCATGATTTTAGCTGGTGCTGGCAGCGGTAAAACCAAGGTATTGACCACCAGAATTGCTTGGTTGATTCAGACGGGTCAAGCCTCCCCGGTAGGCGTCTTGGCTGTGACCTTCACGAATAAAGCCGCTAAAGAGATGTTGACGCGCCTTTCTGCCATGATGCCCATCAACACCAGGGGTATGTGGGTTGGCACCTTCCACGGCCTGTGTAATCGTTTATTGAGAGCCCATCACAAAGATGCGGGTCTGCCATCCACTTTTCAGATTTTGGACACCCAAGATCAACTATCTGCCATCAAACGACTTTTGAAGTCACTCAAAATTGATGATGAAAAGTATCCACCCAAGCAACTTCAATACTTTATTGCTCATGCCAAAGAAAAAGGTATGCGTGCCAAAGACATGGATCGTGGAGATTCTTTTCAAAACACCATGGTTGAGCTCTATCAGGCTTATGAAGAGCAATGTCAGCGTGAAGGTGTGGTTGATTTCGCTGAGTTACTCCTGCGCAGTTATGAGCTTCTAAAACATCACCAACCGATTCGTGAGCATTATCAAGAGCGATTCCGTCATATTTTGGTGGATGAGTTTCAAGATACGAATGCTTTGCAATACGCATGGCTAAAGTTACTCTCTGGCCACGGCACATCAAACCCAAGCTCTGTATTTGCAGTGGGTGATGATGATCAAAGTATTTATGCCTTCAGGGGCGCTGATGTTGAGAACATGAAATTGTTCGAGCGCCACTTCAAACCATACTTGGTCAAGCTTGAGCAGAACTATCGTTCTTACGGACACATCCTAGACGCTGCCAATCATTTGATTGCCAATAACACCGAACGTTTGGGTAAAAATCTCAGAACTGATGCTGGGCACGGCGAACCCGTCAGAGTCTATGAGGCAGCTACTGATGGAACTGAAGCTGCATGGATGGTCGATGAAATCAGAAGCTTGATCAATACTGGCAGCATGCGCACTGAGATTGCCATTTTGTATCGCAGCAATGCACAGTCACGCATCATCGAGCATGGATTATTTTCTGCAGGTATTCCTTATCGTGTTTATGGTGGTTTGCGATTCTTCGAGCGAGCCGAGATCAAACATGCTCTGGCTTATCTGCGTTTATTAGAAAACCCCAATGACGATACTTCCTTTGCACGGGTGGTGAATTTCCCAACTCGAGGTATTGGAGCTAAGAGCATTGAAACTTTGCAAGATAGTGCCAAATTAAACAACTGCTCTTTTTATGCCGCAGCTCCTTATTTAGAAGGTAAGGCTGGCTCATCGATTTCAGCTTTTGTGCGTTTGATTGATCACATGCGTGATGCCACGCGTCACAACACCTTGCCAGAAACAGTTGATTACGTGATTCAGCACAGTGGTTTGATTCAGCATTATTTGACAGAGCGTGAAGGCCAAGACCGAGTAGAGAACTTACAAGAATTGGTGAATGCTGCAACAGCATTCATTGCTGAAGAAGGTTTTGCTCAAGACACGGTGGCAGGCACTGATCAAAATGAAGTGATCACTGAGATGTCACCCTTGGCTGGTTTCTTGGCGCATGCCTCACTGGAGGCAGGAGATAACCAAGCGCAGGCCGGTCAGGATGCTGTGCAATTGATGACCGTGCATGCCGCTAAAGGTCTTGAGTTCACCAACGTCTTCATCACTGGCTTAGAAGAGGGCTTATTCCCTCATGAGAACAGCATTAACGAAGATGATGGTTTAGAAGAAGAGCGTCGTTTGATGTACGTAGCCATCACAAGAGCCAAAGAAAGATTGTATTTATCTCACACCCAATCAAGATTGCTGCATGGTCAAGTGAGATACAACTTGCCATCAAGATTTTTAGATGAGTTACCAGCAGAGTCTTTGAAGCATTTGACGCCTAAAAACAAAGATGCGCGTTGGGGCAGTAGCACGACCACCACCAGAATGCCCTCATGGTCTGAAGGTAGTGATTGGGGCGGCCCAGCAGCAACGATCCCAAATTTTTCTAGAAACAGTGCCATCACTGTGCCGATCAGTAGTTTGCCTCAGAAAGACAATGGGCATGGCTTTAGAGTTGGGCAGAGTGTGTTTCACACAAAATTTGGTGAGGGCAGAATTCTGGCCATCGAAGGTCAAGCTGATCAGGCCAAGGCCCATGTGAACTTCAATCGTCATGGGCCCAAATGGTTACAACTGGCGATTGCTAAGTTAACCGCCATTGATTGATCAATCTTTGTTGAAGCACGCCTTCCAGGTGGCAAAGAATGAGCAGTACATGACTGTCAGTGCTGCCATTGAATAAGGTGGGATGATGAATGGAATCGCGGTTCTAAGACCAATGCCATCAAGAAACGCTTCTAAGAAAAATGGCACGGCAACTATCAAAACTGCCCAAATCATCAAGTAAAAAATAAAGGCAGCTTTATTGGTCCAGCAAGCAACCCAGCTTGAGAAAAGCGCTTGAGCCACGGACATTCTTTCCCAAGCCACCAAGATTGGTGCAAACCACATCACCATGGCGACTGGTAAATACAGAAGAAGACCGATGGTCAAACCAGTATATAAACCTTGAACATCTCTGATGGTCGGTTCTTTCTGTTGTGTTAACAGAGTGACCAATTGTTTGAAATCAATGAAGGCACTGGCAATCAAACTCAAAATCAAAATGGCGAAGGCATAAACTGTGCCCAACACCAGCAAATTCTTTTTTGTGATTGCATCCGTTCCTCTAAAGCCTGCAAGGTAGACGGTGGGCATCACTCTTTCACCGCGAATAACCATTTGACAGGCTGTCATGAATCCCACGGTGAGGGCAGGCGTTAAAAGCAAAACAGCAAAAACACCGAACACAGGAATGAGGATCGCAAACTGAGCAATGAAGACATAAAGAAACACCAGCATCAAAAATGCCAATGGATTTTTCTTAAATAGCCAGAAGCCTTGTCTTACCCATACATAACCGTCGCCGGAAGGTGCTTTATTTAGTTGCATATTAAACAGATGTTTGTGGAAGGTTAGAGCTTACCTCACGGCGTGAGATCAGAATTCTCTCAAAATGAGTAGGGTCATGCGGCGTCAACATTTTTGCCTCGCGGGGGAGGTGGTAGTCCCAAAGACGAGATACCCAAAAGCGCAGGGCTGCTGCACGCAACATCATGTTCCATGAATTAATTTCAGCAGTTTCAAAAGATCTGACGGCTTGATACTTTTCAATCATGCCCATATATCTTGCTTGATCAATTTCGCCAGTTGCTAAATCAATGCACCAGTCATTGATGGTGACTGCTAGGTCGAATAACCATTTATCGTTACCAGCAAAATAAAAATCAAAAAATCCGCCTAATTCATCTTTGCCAGACGAGTTGTCAAACAACACATTGTCACGGAACAAGTCGCAATGACTTGGCCCTGACGGCAAGGATTTATATTCTTTGCTGTTAAAGAAATCCACTTGAGCTGCAAGTTCTGATTGAATCAATTGATCTTGAGCTGAACTTAAGTGAGGAATGACCAAGGGGATGGTGCTTTTCCACCAATCAATGCTGCGCAGATTTGCTTGTGAACTCTGAAAGTCAGTGCCTGCCAAATGCATTTTGGCTAGAGCATCGCCGACTAATTCGCAGTGACGCACTGAGGGATTTAAAAATGACTTTCCAGAAAGCTTAGTAACGATAGTGGCAGGCTTGCCATTCAAGTCGCCAACAATCTGGTGGGCATTATTTCTGATGGGGGCTGGAACTTTAATGCCTTTTTTTGACAGATGCTCCATCAATTCCAAATAGTAGGGCAATTGTTCTTTTGATAAGCGCTCGAACAAAGTTAAAACAAATTCTTGTTGAGTTTCGCCTACTTGAGTGGTCAAGAAAAAATTAGAATTCTCGATACCGCTACTGATGCCTTTGATTTCTGAAGCGATGCCTACTTGGTAGTTCTTTTGCAACCAAGCATTGACTTCATCGAGAGTGACTGATGTGAAGACCGCCATGACTTTTAAAAGGGCATTCGAATCGTTGGTACACGATTGACGTTTTGATCTCTGATTTTGGGTGATGCTGCATCATCAGGTTTGCTCAGTTCATAGCGAGTTCCCATAGAGCTCTCAACAACGACTTCTGTTGCCTTGCCACCCTCTTTGTATTCCTTGATGCTTGTTCCATCGGCTTCTTGATGCTGAAAAGTAGGCTTTTTTTCAGCCGATTTGCCAGTTTCAGCATTATTTTTGATTTTTGGGGCGATGGGTTGTTGATTGATTCTTTGTAACTCTTCCGCACTCAAACCTTGCGAGCTCTGCGCCATAAGTCCTTGAGATACAAGGATTAATACTGTCATAAGGCCACTTAAAACAAGCTTAAAAGGCATGTTTTTTGAAGGGTTCATTTGAGAAAAAGTCGAAGTCATCATGCATCAATTGTACGATTGTGGGATGTCTACACATCGCCTTTTGCTAGTTGACGGTTCTAGCTACCTTTACCGTGCCTTTCATGCCATGCCAGATTTGCGTAATGCGCAAGGTTTTCCAACCGGCGCTATTCAAGGCATGGTCAATATGATGAGGCGAGCAAGAACAGAATTAGACGCTGATCACATCGCTTGTGTATTTGATGCAAAAGGAAAAACATTCCGCGACGACATGTACCCAGAGTACAAGGCTAATCGTTCATCCATGCCAGAAGATTTGGCGATGCAAATCGAAGCTATTCATCAAGTGGTGCGCGCCATGGGTTGGCCTGTATTAGTTGTTCCAGGTATTGAAGCTGATGACGTGATTGGAACATTGGCTAAGCAAGCCAAAGCAGCTAACTGGAATGTTCTTATTTCAACGGGCGATAAAGATTTGGCTCAATTGGTTGAACCCGGCATCAGCTTGATAAACACCATGACAGAAGAGCGTTTAGATAGTGATGGCGTATTGAATAAATTTGGCGTTCCACCAGAAAGAATTGTCGATTACCTCTCCATCATGGGTGATAGCGTTGATAACGTTCCGGGTGTTCCTAAGGCTGGACCTAAAACTGCCGTCAAGTGGTTGAATGAGTTTGGCACCTTGGATGAGTTGATGAAGCGCTCTGCTGAAGTCAAAGGCGTTGTTGGTGAAAATTTAAGAGCCAGTCTTGATTGGTTGCCCAAAGCCAGAGAATTACTCACGGTCAAGATTGATTGTGACCTCAATGAGCATTTGATTGGCTTGCATGAGCTTCATGCAAAACCAGAAGACAAAGAAACTCTTAGGGAGTTGTTCACGCAGTTTGGATTTAAATCTTTGTTGAGAGATTTGGATCGTGGTTCATCTGCTTCAATAGGACAAAAAGAAGCTGGAGCAGGGGTGGGAACAGGAGCGGTAGCAGGAGCTTCTGGATCAGCAAAAGCAACTGATGTGAAAGATCCATCAGGTGGCGACTTATTAGGATTTGTCGCGGAACTGCCCACTGAAAAAATTGAGCGTCATTATTCATGTGTGACCACTGATGCTGAATTGGATCTTTGGTTAAAGAAAATCAATTCAGCTGCATTGACTTGTGTTGATACTGAAACAACTGGTTTGGATGCCTTGAGGGTCGATCTGGTGGGTATTTCATTGGCTGTTTCACCGGGTGAGGCTTGCTACATTCCTTTGGCTCACAGCACCAATGAAGATCAATTAGATAAGCAATTAGTCCTTGAAAAACTCAAACCATGGTTGGAAAGTGATGAGCATGCCAAGCTTGGTCAAAACTTGAAATATGACATTCATATCTTTGATGGTTGTGGCATCAAGTTAAGAGGGATTCGGCATGACACGCTATTGCAGTCTTATGTTCTAGAGTCTCACAGAAGCCATGACATGGACAGTTTGGCCATGCGTCATTTGGGTGAAAAAACCATTGCTTATGAAGATGTTTGCGGTAAAGGTGTGCATCAAATCACGTTTGATCAAGTCAACCTTGAGACTGCCACACAATATGCAGCGGAAGATGCCGATATCACCTTAAGACTTCATCACGCAATGTATCCAGCCATCGAGGCGGATGAAAAGTTGTTACACATTTATCGTGAAATTGAAATGCCTGCGATGCTGGCGCTTGCTGTGATGGAGCGCAATGGTATTTTGATTGACAGTAGCAAACTGGCTGCTCAAGGACAAATCGTTGGACAACGTTTACTTGAATTAGAAAAACAAATTCATGATCTGGCTGGTCAGCCCTTCAATATTCAGTCACCCAAACAAATCGCAGAAATCTTGTTTGGCAAACTTGAATTGCCGGTTGTTAAAAAAACACCATCTGGCGCACCGTCGACTGACGAAGAAGTATTGCAAAAACTAGCAGAGAACTATCCTTTGCCAGCAAGAATTTTGGACTACAGAAGTTTGGCCAAGTTGCAATCAACTTATATTGAAAAACTACCAAGAATGGTCAACCCTAAAACTGGCAGAGTTCATACGAACTACTCTCAGGCGGTTGCTGTGACTGGACGTTTGGCCTCCAGTGAGCCAAATTTGCAAAATATTCCAGTTAGAACAGAAGAGGGTAGAAAGATTCGGGAAGCCTTTGTTGCTAAACCTGGCTCAGTCATGGTGTCGGCTGACTACTCTCAAATTGAATTGCGCATCATGGCTCACATTGCCGAAGACGAGAGCTTGTTAAAAGCTTTTGCAGCAGGTGAGGATATTCATAAAGCTACCGCTGCTGAAATGTTCCATGTGGCTCTTGATCAAGTTAGCTCTGAGCAAAGACGTTATGCCAAGGTGATCAATTTTGGTTTGATCTATGGCATGAGTGCTTTTGGATTGGCTGGTAATTTGGGTATCGAGCGCTCAGCTGCACAGCAGTACATTGATACCTATTTTGCTAGGTACCCAGGCGTGGCTGATTACATGGCAAGCACCAGGGTTCGTGCCAAGGAAAATGGCTACGTTGAAACCGTTTTTGGTCGTCGTTTGTGGTTGCCTGAAATCAGAAGTGCCAATGGTATGCGTCGCCAAGGCGCTGAAAGAGCCGCCATTAATGCCCCAATGCAAGGAACCGCCGCAGATTTGATTAAATTAGCAATGATTGCGGTTCAGGATTGGATAGAGGAAAATCACTTGCAAACATCTATGCTTTTGCAAGTCCATGATGAATTGGTACTCGAGGTGCCTGAGTCCGAGCTCGCATTGGTCAAGGAGAACTTACCAAAACTAATGACGGGTGTTGCATTATTGAAGGTGCCGCTGTTGGTTGAAGTTGGAGTTGGTGCAAATTGGGAAGAAGCCCATTAAGAAAATAATGGCTTAAGAAGACAACGATAAAAGGAGAATGCTGTGGATAAGAATCTAATCAAAGAAGCAGAGTCACTATTAAATAGCACTGGTACTGATCGCCGTAGTTTTTTAAAGACTGGTGCTGTTGCATCAGTTGGCTTGGGATATGTTGCAGCCGCTGAACCAGTTCTTGCTCAGGCCATTCAAACAAACTTTGACGGTATTGATGCGCAAGAAGTGACTTTTAAGTCCAAGGGATTTGATGTCCCTGCCTATGTAGCAAGACCAAAGAAGGCGCCAAAAAATGGTTTGCCTGTGGTTTTTGTGGTCAGTGAAATTTTTGGTGTTCATGAGTACATCGCTGATGTGGCAAGAAGATTCGCCAAGATGGGATATTTAGCAATTGCACCAGAATTCTTTGTTAGAGCAGGTGATCCTAATACATTGGGCACCATGGCAGAAATCTTGAAAGAGATCGTTGGTAAAACACCAGATGATCAAGTGATGGCTGACATACAAGCTGGTATTGATTGGGCTGGTAAAAACGGTGGTGATGTGAAGCGCATTGGTATCACTGGTTTTTGTTGGGGTGGTCGCATCACATGGTTAGCCTGTGCACAAATCCCGCAAATGCGAGCAGGTGTTGCTTGGTATGGTCGTGTGATTGGTGATAAGACACCTAATAATCCATTGCACCCAGTAGATCTCGCAGCGCAAATGAAAGCTCCTGTTCTTGGCTTATATGGTGGTGCTGACACAGGTATTTCTTTAGAAAGCGTTGATCAAATGAAGCAGGCTTTGGCTGCTGCTAAAAATAACAAAGCTGCGCAAGTCTCTCGTTTTGAAATTTATCCAGATGCTCCACATGCTTTCCACGCTGATTACCGAGCCACTTATCGTGAAGGCCCAGCAAAAGATGGTTGGGACAAGTGCTTAGCATGGTTTAAGCAACAAGGGGTTGTATGACATTGTTTTGGATCATCCTGGCCACCACGGTGGCTGGGATATTGAGTATCACTGCTGCAGCTAGCTTATCTTTGACTGTTCTATCAAGAATGGTCAATAAGATGGTGAGTTTGTCTGTTGGTGTGCTGTTAGCAACTGCCTTATTACATTCTTTGCCAGAGGCGTTCACAACTCCTGGCGCTGATATTCCATCGTTATTCATTGCGTTACTTGCTGGATTGCTAGGCTTCTTCATTTTAGAAAAGGCTGCTCTTTTAAGACACAGTCATCATCACGAGCACGATGGACATGGCCATCATCATGGTCATGATGCTGAGTCTGCTGGTAAGAGTGGCTGGGTGATTTTGTTGGGCGATGGTTTGCATAATTTTGCTGACGGCATTTTGATTGCGGCAGCATTTTTAGTAGACCCACAAATTGGTATTTTGACCGCAGTAGCGATTGCCTTGCATGAAATACCACAAGAAGTTGGGGACTTCATTGTTTTGCTGAACGCTGGTTTTACAAAAGCAAAAGCTTTGCTCTACAACTTCATTTCAAGCATGATGGCTGTGCTTGGCGGTGTGCTTGGGTATTTCTTTTTGGATAGCACGCAAGCACTGATTCCTTATGTCATCGTGTTGGCTTCCAGTAGCTTTATTTATATTGCTGTGAGCGATTTAATGCCACAGATGCACAGACGACCAAAACTCAAAGAGTCCCTTGAGCAAATCGTTCTGATTGTTCTTGGGGTGGCTTTGGTCTTGGTTGTTTCAGAGATCAGCCACTTGGGCCACAGTCATTAGGCCATAGTCATTGAGATGATGGTCTCAATGACTAATTTTGAATCATCAATCAATGAACTGATTTACTTTGCAATGGGGCGTGCGGGATCTGCACACCACTCGCTCCAGCTGCCTGGGTAAATCATTGATGATTTCATTCCAGCTAACTCCATCGCAAACATATTGTGGCAAGCAGTGATGCCTGAGCCACATTGATGAATGATTGATTCGCTGGGTGTTTCGCCAATCAAATCTTTGAACTCTTTGGCCAAGACATCGGCCGATTTGAATCGACCATTGGTATCCAAGTTATTTTTGAAGAAACGATTGATGGCGCCAGGTATGTGTCCACCGACGGGATCAAGCGTTTCATTTTCTCCACGAAAGCGATCGCTTGAGCGTGCATCTAGAACCAAGAATTTTTTACTGGATAAGTTTTCAAGAACATCAGAGGCCACAAGTGCATCTTTGTAAACAGTTGCTTCAGTAACCTTCGATAGAGCCGTCGTGTTCGACCTTTGGTTATCGGTTTTCTCGCTTGCAAAACCAGCAGCTAACCAAGATGCATAGGCGCCATTGAGTAAACGAATATTCTGGTGACCGGTGGCTCTTAACATCCACCACATTCTGACAGCGTACATACAAGACTGATTGTCATAAATCACTATATGACTGTCCTTGGTGATGCCAAGACTAGCGCAGGTTTTGACCCACTGCTCAATGTTTGGTAATGGATGTCTGCCATTCTGTCCATTTTTCTCGGAAGCTAAATCGTGATCAATATCAACATAGATCGCAGATGGAATGTGTCCATCAAGGTATGACTCATATCCTGCTTTTGGATTTGTTAGATCAGAGCGGCAATCAAATAATAAAAAATCTTTACCTGATTCCAAATCATTTTTTAACTGCGCAGCTTCAATCAATAACATGATGAATCCTTTATTTGTATGACATCGCTTTTCTATACCACTCGTGGAAGTGTTGCATGCCATCTTCCATAGGGCTTTGATAAGGACCTACTTCGTTCACACCTCGATCAAGCAGCGCTTTTCTGCCCTGATCCATGCGCTCTGCAATCTCATCATCTTCAATGCATGTTTCCATATAGGCGGCTCTCTCAGCTTCAATGAACTCACGTTCAAACAGAGCAAGCTCTTCTGGGTAATAAAACTCAACAATGTTTCTGGTTTTATTCACGCCCATTGGTTGAAGAGTTGATACGCACAAAACGCCTGGGTACCACTCAACCATGATGTTGGGGTAGTAAGTTAACCAAATGGCGCCATGCTTGGGCATTTTTTCTGGATGAGTTTTTAGAACGGCATCGTGCCAACGTTGATAAGTTGGTGAACCAGCTTGCTTCAATTGATTTTTAATACCCACTGTCTGAACGCTGAACCAGTCACCGAATTGCCAAGATAAATCTTCGCAAGAAACAAATTTGCCTAAACCTGGGTGGAATGGTTCAACGTGATAATCCTCGAGGTAGACCTCAATGAATGTTTTCCAGTTGTAGTTACATTCATGAACCTCTACGTGATCCAACATGTATCCAGAGAAATCCAAATCTTTTGAGATACCCATGTTCATCAAGTCGGCATGAACATCTCTTGGGCCTTCAAACAAAAGTCCTTGCCAATTTTGCAAAGGACTTTTGCCAAGATTCAAGCACGGTTGATCAGCAAAATGCGGTGCACCTAATAAGGTGCCATCAGTTTTATAAGTCCAGCGGTGCAATGGGCAAACAATGTTATCAACGTGACCTCGTCCATTGAGCATGATGGCTTGACGATGGCGACATACGTTTGAGAGCAGCTCAATCCCTTGATCATTGCGGATCAAAACACGACCTTCATTTTCAGCGCTTAAAGTTTGGTAGTCGCCAATTTCTGGGACCATTAGTTCGTGACCGACGTAACCAGGCCCTTGCTTAAAAAGCAAGTCAATTTCTCTTTGATACAGTTCTGCATCAAAGTAAGCCGATACTGGCAGTTGTAGCTTGGACTGCGCAAGATGCTGCGCGCTAGCTAGATTAGTCATTCTTCCCACCCCCGAAAAAAAGTCAGCCGAAGCTAAGCGGAATAACCAATCCAACCATCGACAGGTCGATATTGGATAGGGAAAAAGATTATAACCGTCCCTAAAGCCTTAAAATCGATGAGTGAATTGTTTTTTATCAAATAAAAGGGATTTTTATGCCTAAAAAGACTGGCGCTGAGGCGAGTTCTGCTTCCTCCACTTCTTTGAGCGCTGATTTGCGTTATGAAGACGCTGTATCTGAGCTTGAGGGTTTGATCGCGACCATGGAATCAGGCAAGTTAAGTCTAGAAGATACCTTGACTGCTTATAAACGTGGCGCTGAGTTATTGAAACATTGCCAACATGTTTTAGAGCAGGTTGAGCAACAAGTGAAGATGGTTCAGGGTTAAGAGTCAGGAAATAGTTTGAAGCTGAGTGATTCAACTTCTGTTTGGTTGCAACGTTCAACAGAGCGTGTGGATCAGGCCATTCTCAAGTCTTTTGACGATCAAGTATCGGCTGCATCAGGCTTAAAGACTGCCATGCACTATGCTGCGACGGGTGGTGGCAAAAGAGTTCGCCCTTTATTGATTTATGCAACAGCCAGTCTTACTGGCAAAGAGTTAGATCAGGTGCCTGGAGTTGATGCCTGTGCAGTGGCTGTGGAGTTATTTCATACGTATTCATTGGTTCATGATGATTTGCCTTGTATGGATAACGATGATCTGCGTCGTGGCCGGCCAACTGTTCACAAAGCATTTGATGAAGCCAGTGCTTTGTTGGTGGGCGATGCTTTGCAAACGATGGCATTTCAGTTGATTGCACAAAGTGCACTTAATGATGCACAAAAAGTACAAGTGATCACAAGTCTAAGTACGGCTGGCGGCATGGCTGGTATGGCTGGTGGCCAAGCGATTGATTTGGCCAG
>JBJOKN010000005.1:0-18523 GCA_046046075.1 Pseudomonadota bacterium | reverse complement strand
AAAGTTATGCGTCGTTTGAGACAGAATCAAGACGTTTTAAAAATCACCCGAGTTTTTGGTAAGTAACTTTTAAGATATCAAGTTCTCTCAAGCCCTCAGGGGTTTGTAGATTAACTGTGTCACCCTCTCTTGCTTTGATCAATGCTTTGGCAATTGGAGAAATCCAGCTGACATGATTTTTCTCCATGTCGACTTCATCAACTCCCACGATTGCAATTGTGGTCTCTTGGCCAGTCTCATCTGCATAACAGACCGTTGCTCCAAAAAAGATTTGATCAGTTTTATCTCTTGCTTCTGGATCAACCACCAAAACATCTTCTAAGCGCTTAGTTAGAAAATAAATGCGTCGATCTATTTCACGTAAACGCTTTTTACCGTATTGATAATCACCGTTTTCAGATCGATCACCCATAATGTCGGTCTTAATGCGGCTGTAGCTCAGTTGGATAGAGTACTTGGCTACGAACCAAGGGGTCGTGGGTTCAATTCCTGCCAGCCGCACCAAAACAGAAGGGCCTAGTGTAAAGCTAGGCCCTTTTTCATTCAAGTTACTCATTCTTTAATCGTGGCGATTCAGTTAGCTTAAAAAGCTTACAGGAGGCTGTATTGACCGATTGTCTAGTTCTATGTGCTGGTATTGATTTGGCTTTGAATGAGTCGATAACTGTGTTTAAATATCTCCCGAATATTAAGCATTGTTAAGCATTGAATTTAAAAATGTATTCAATGGAATCGGGGCATGTGTCACGAAATTGTTTGAACATGTCTTTGAGGGAGAGTCTGTTTGCTACGTTCTGTTTTTATCGTTACGCTCATCACCGTTTTCATGCCATTCTTGGCTCATGCTCAGTCATTCCCGCAAAAACAGATTCGTTTGATCGTTCCATTTGCTCCAGGCGGTAGCACAGACATCATCGCGCGCACCATTGCAGAACCTTTGGGTAATGTTTTAGGTCAAGCTGTCGTGGTTGAAAACAAAGCGGGTGCTGGCGGATCGATTGGTGCATTGGATATTATGAGGGGCGGTAAAGATGGTCATGTGATTGGCATGGCCACAGTCTCAACAACTGCTTCAAGCCCAGCGATCAATAAAAAAGTTGGTTACGACCCTATCAAAGATTTTCAGGCGATCACCAATATCGCAGCATCCCCAAATGTGATTGCGGTGTACCCAAAATTTAGTGCCAGAGACTACAAATCATTTTTAGAATTAATTAAAAAGAATCCAGGTAAGTACAGTTATGCCACCTCAGGTGCTGGTGGTATTGGGCATTTACAGACCGAGTTGTTTAAAAGTTTGACTGGTGCGCAAATAAGTCATGTTCCCTATCGTGGTGCGGGCCCAGCCCTGCTAGATACGATTTCGGGAAAGGTGCCCATCATTTATGACAATTTGCCATCGGCCTATCCTTTTATCAAAGATGGTCGCTTATTGCCATTGGTGATTGCTTCTCCAAAGAGACTGAATAGTCTGCCTCATGTGCCAACCTTTGCGGAAGTTGGTTTGGCTCCTGTCAATCGAATGGCCTTCTATGGCTTGATTGGACCTGCGGGCATGTCAAAAGAGGCTGTGGACAAAATCCATGCAGGAGTTCTCAAGGTGTTGCAAGACCCAGTTGTTAGAAAGCGCATTGAAGATACTGGATCTATGATTATTGCCAATTCGCCAGAGCAGTTTGCGGCAGAAATCAAAGCCGAATATGACATTTACCGAGACATTGTTGCCAAGCTTGGTCTTGGTTTGAATTAAAACTGCACCAAACTCAATTAATTGCCTTTCTCTGACTTTTGATGACCTTGATCAACTTGGGGTATTGAAAGCCTGCACACATTTAGTGAACTACCACTATCCTAGTGACTAAATCACTAATTGACAGTTATTAAGTAGCAATGAATCTTCCTCGTTCTTTCAGATCTATTGAGTTTGCTTGGCTTTTGGCCGCGCTGGTTGTTTCCGTGGCGTCTTTGAGCAGTGTGGCTTATTTGGCTGATCGTATGCAAAGAGCGTTTGAGAGAGATGCCAAGCAGTTGATTGCATCAGATGCTTTGATTCAAAGTGATCAACCCTTGCCCATTCTTTTTCAGCAAGAGGCTGTTAAGAGAGGATTACAGGTGGCCAACACCACTGTGTTCCCCACCATGTCATCGCTTGGCTCCAATGCCCGTCTAGTGGCTTTAAAAGCGGTCACAGAGACATATCCTTTAAGAGGTAGTCTCAAGATTTCAAAAGATCAGTTCGATATCAAGGGGGCTGGTACTCGTGCAACACCATCACCCGGTTCAGTGTGGGTTGAGCCCGCTCTTTTGGCGGGCTTATCTGGAAAATTGGGAGATCGCATCACTTTAGGATCAACAAGTTTTGTGATTGAGGCTTTGCTCACTCAAGAGCTTGATAAAGGTGCTGGATTTTTAAACTTTGCGCCACGCGTCATGATGCGTGATGATGAGTTGAGTAAAACTCAGTTGATTGGCTTTGGAAGTCGCGTGACCTATCGATTTTTAATTGCAGGTCAAGAGTCTGCAATCAGTGAATTTTTACTTTGGGCTCAAAAAGAAATTGATAGCAAGCAATTGAGAGGTATCAAAATTGAAGGGGTTGATAACAGTCAACCTTTGATGAGAGCAACACTCGATCGTGCCGAAAAGTTTTTATCCTTGGTCGCTATTTTGACAGCCATGGTTGCTGCTGTGGCAATGGCTTTGGCGGCTAAGCGCTATACCAGTAAGCAAGCCAACCCAACAGCTATTTGGAAATGTTTGGGGGCAAATAAGCGCCAAGTATTACTCGAGCATTTCAAGGCCAGCTTGGTAATTGCACTTTTAGGTGGTGCTATGGGTGCTTGTCTGGGCTGGATCGGACATCAAGGTTTACTTTTCTTTTTGGGTGATCTACTTGTGGCTGATTTGCCATCAGCATCCCTATGGCCATTGATTTGGTCTTTATTGGTGGCTCTTGTTTTATTGATCGGATTTGTTTGGCCACCATTGTTGTATTTGAGTGATATCTCGCCACTGAAAGTCATTCGTCGCGATATTTCAGTCAGACATCCAGCCTCTTGGTTGTTGATGTTTTTTGGCTTGATCAGCTTCTTTGTTTTGCTTTTAAGTGTTGCTAAAGATGTCAAATTGGCCGTTTTAACATTGGGCGGTTTTTCTTTGGCGGCTGGCGTCTTTGTTTTGGTTTCTTGGCTACTGATCAAGTTAACCGCCAAGATGGCAGAGCATTCATGGTTGGGTCAGCATGTTGTGCAACGCTTTGTTTGGCAATCTTTATCAAGACGGTCTTTGTTCACTGGTTTGCAAATAGCATCACTGGCGATTGCCATCATGGCTTTGTTGCTTTTGGCAGTTGTGAGGCAGGACTTGATGAGTGCCTGGAAAGGTAGTTCACCACCTGATGCCCCCAATAGATTCTTAATCAATATTCAGCCAGAGCAAAAAGCTGCAATCGAGCAAAAGTTATTGAGTGCGGATGTTAAAAAAATTGTCTTATACCCAATGGTTCGTGGGCGCTTGACGCACATCAATGATCAAGTGGTATTGCCGCAAGATTTTCAGGATTCACGTGCTCAGCGATTGGTCGATAGAGAATTCAATTTATCTTATGGAGCAGAATTACCTGATAAAAATAAAGTGACCGCAGGAACTTGGCATGGCAATACGCGCATGCCTGAAGTATCGATTGAAAAAGGTTTGGCTAAAACTCTGTCTCTAAAGTTGGGTGATAGTCTGGTCTTTGATATTGCAGGCATTCCTGTTAAGGCAAATGTCACATCCATCAGAGAACTTGATTGGGGCAGCATGCGCGTGAACTTCTTTGCAATTCTGCCGCCTCATCTGCTCAGCGAAATGCCTCAAACTTGGATCACAGCATATAAGCAAGGACCTTTGGTGCCGCAAGTCATGCCTTTGGACATTTCTGTGGTGGCGAAATTTCCTAATGTGACGGTGCCGCAAGTCATGCCTTTGGACATTTCTGTGGTGGCGAAATTTCCTAATGTGACGGTTGTGGATGTGGAATCTGCTTTGAATCAAGTGCAGGATGTTCTAAATAAATTATCAGCAGCTGTGGAGTTATTGTTTGGCTTCACGGTCATTGCTGGTATCTTGGTCTTGGCCGCAGCTTTGGCATCGACTCAAGACGAGCGCCTCAAAGATGCAGGCTTATTGAAAACATTAGGGGCTAGTCAGGCCCAAATCAGGCGTGCCTTTTACACAGAGTTAAGCGTGATTGGTTTTATCTCTGGTTTGATGGCTTCTTTAGGTGCTATCGCGGTAGGCTGGGCTTTGGCCACGCATGTTTTTGAATTCAATTTACCGATTCCCTGGATCGTGATTGTCTACGGTGTTGTTTTTGGTGTCTCTGCATGCGTCTTGGGCGGCTTGTGGCTGCAAAGAAAGATTTCTCATACATCTGCTTCAGAAGTTCTCAGAAGTGTTTAATCAAGAATAAAATAAGAAATATGTCACAAGAAAAAACCACCTATGAATTGATTGGCGGAGCTGAGAAGCTACGTGAGTTGGTCGATCGTTTTTATGACTTGATGGATTTGGAAGAAAATTATCAGGGGATAAGAATGATGCATCCTGCGGATTCAACTTCATCCAGAGAAAAGCTATTCATGTTCTTGAGTGGTTGGATGGGTGGTCCAGATTTGTTTGTTCAGCAATATGGACACCCAAGACTTAAAGCCAGACATTTACCATTTTCAATTGGTATTTCAGAAAGAGATCAGTGGTTACAGTGCATGCGCCAAGCGATGAAAGATGTTGGCATCAATGGCATTCTATTTGAACGCCTGATGCAATCATTCTTTACTACTGCTGACTGGATGAGGAATCGTGCTGGGTAATTGAACCAGACGAGTGCCAGACCATCGGTCAGGAATCGATTGACGATTCTTTCTATCCAAGACCGCTGATAGTGGCCATAAAAATAAAGTGATTGAAAAGAAAATAATTGATACAGATCCGCCCATGCTGGCGCCTGGATTCATTCTGATATTGATGAAGAGTAATAGGGCTGCAGGTATTAACCAAAGTGAGCCGATCGCAAAACGCATCAAAGCTTGCGAACGTTTCATGATGGCGCCATCTTCATTCACCAACTGAATACGCCAAGTTTGCATGGCAAGCGTTTGTCCTGTTTTGGTCCAGTACCACATGAAATAAAAGGCTAAAACCAGGTACATGTGAGCCATCAAAATGGCAGAGGGTGCAGTCACCTCAAATAAAACCCCGATGATCAGGTGCGGCACTAAAAACGTAAATGCCAAGACACCAAACAACACCAACATCTCATAAAGATTCAAAGCGATGCGACGCTTAATCGTAGGCGCTGGTAGCGACCGTAAATAACTTGCGGGAAGGGGGGTGAATTGATTGGGTTCTTTCACAAACGCTATTTTAGCGTTGGTGAAGTGACTGCGCTTGGTTTGCTTGTTTGGGCTCTTTTTTGCGCCAATAACTTTTTATCTTCAGCTGAAAGTTGCTGATAACTTTCCCACGCTGCTGCTTTTTTCTCAGGAGGGATATTCAGAATGCGGAGGTAATTGTCTCTGGCGCGTTGGCGCTCGGTGGTTGATAGACTGGCCCACTCAGTCATGCGAGATTGAAGAGTGGTTTTTTCAGTATCAGACATTGATGGATAGCGATTAGCCACATCCACCCATTTTTTTTGACGAGCAGCAGTGAGACTAGACCAATCCTCTTCGAGTGGCGCCAAGATCAAGCGCTGATCATCATTGAGTGCTGACCAGTTCTGAGCATTGGCTATCACAGGGTAAGCCAAAAGAATCACAAGAAAAACAGTGATGTGAGAAATCAAACAGCGACTCAAACAGATATACCGATTTTGGCATTTCATATTTGTGAAGGATTGAAAAAAAGATGAAAAAGACATGATTAAATCTTTTCTTCTTCCTCTTGTTTGCTTTGCTTCTCTTGTTTTTCTTTTTCAATGGCCAAGTCTTTGCCATTGGTGATCAAGTATCTGACAAAGCCATCATCTTTGTATGCATTTGGAGGCACAGCATCAACCAAAATAGCGCTATCAACTTTTGCAATATCCAAGATGCGTTCGTCTTGTTGCCAATTTGAAATCAACACAATGCCAAAGGCCAAGGCAAAAATTGGAGCTGCACCAAATGCGCCCAATGCGCGATTGCGCCAATCTGAACCAGTTGAACCTGAGTTTTTAAAGCCTTCTCTGACCCAGTTATGAGACCAGAATGGTTTGCGTTCCTCTAACTGTGCCGCCAATGCCAGTTTTCTAGCATTTTCTAGACGATGTTTGATGTGAGGTGGCAAGTCTGCCGCACCTTCGTTGAGTAAATCGCGAGTGAGCAAGGCTACTTGCAACTCTTGATTGCTATCGATTTGAGGGGTTTGATAGTGCTTACTCACAATTTAAATCCTTGTTTTTTAAGGGCTTTCGCCAAAAAAGAGCATGCTCGAGAGCAGTGTGTTTTAACGCTACCCTCTGAGCAAGCCATTAACTTGGCTGTTTCAGAAATGCCCAGATCATCCCAATAACGCATGAGGAAGGCTTCGCGTTGACGTGCAGGTAGTTTTGAAATCTCATTTTCGATGATTTTGATCAATTCTTGACGCTCTAAAATTGTTGCGCCATCTTCAAAACCAAGATTTTCTTCTGAAGAATCAAGGAACTCCAGAGGGTCGGAGTAGTCGCTGTCATCTAAATTATCTTTGTTGCCACCCCGTAGAGAGGAGAACAGGCTGACCCAGGTGTTTTGTGTTTTTTGGCGTCTGAACCAGTCCAAGGTCGTGTTTTGAAGAATTCGGGTGAAGATCAAAGGTAGTTCTGCAGCTTCTCTGTCACCATACTTCTCAGCCAATTTCATCATGCTGTCTTGAACAATGTCTAGGGCCGCTTCCTCGTCCCGCGTTGAAAACACGGTACGTTTGAAGGATTTCGCCTCAACTCCCTTGAGGAAGTCAGACAGTTCTTTTGCAGAAGCCATACCCTCTATTAGACAACGCTTCACAAACCCACCCCTAATAAGGAGTTATAGGCTAAAATCCTAGGTTCGACTTGCCGGACCTTTCATAAGATGGTTTTTTCCCGGATTTAAGCGACCGCCACTCGAACCCGAGCCACAAGCACGGAGCCAGAGTAGCCCAAACAATTTTTTGCCGAAAATTGCAAAGGACTATAGAAAATGAATGCAAATAACACCAGCGCGGAACTTTTGAACCCTGCTAGCAACAAACAAAACCAAGACGGCCCAGAAATGATTGGCGCCGAGATTTTGGTCAACGCTCTTCATGCTGAAGGTGTTGAATATGTCTGGGGTTACCCAGGCGGTTCAGTTTTATTTATTTACGACGAGATTTTCAAACAAGATAAGTTTGAACATATCTTGGTGCGTCATGAGCAAGCAGCTGTTCACGCTGCTGATGGCTATGCGCGTGCCACAGGTAATGTCGGCGTTGCATTAGTGACCTCTGGTCCTGGTGTGACCAATGCTGTTACGGGCATTGCGACTGCCTATATGGATTCAATCCCAATGGTGATCATCACTGGTAACGTGCCTACGGCTGCCATTGGTGAAGATGCCTTCCAAGAGTGCGACACCGTTGGTATTACTCGTCCAATCGTTAAACATAATTTCTTGGTCAAAGATCCTGCGGATCTTGCTTTGACCTTGAAAAAAGCTTTTCACATTGCCAGAACTGGTCGTCCAGGTCCGGTGGTGGTGGATATTCCTAAAGACGTGTCTTTCCAAAAAGCACGCTTTAACTATCCAGATGAATTGATCATGCGTTCTTATAACCCTGTGAACAAAGGTCACAGTGGTCAGATTCGCAAAGCCATCAGTTTGTTGCTTGAAGCTGAGCGCCCATACATCTACACAGGTGGTGGCGTGATTCTTTCTGATGCAGCACCTGAGTTAAAGCAATTTGCTGATTTGCTTGGTTACCCAGTGACCAATACCTTGATGGGCTTGGGTGGATTCCCAGGCACAGACCCACGTTTCTTGGGTATGTTAGGTATGCACGGTACATATGAAGCCAACATGACGATGCAGCATTGCGATGTTTTGATCGCGATCGGTGCTCGTTTTGATGACCGTGTGATTGGTAACCCTGCGCACTTTTGTAGCGTGCCTAGAAAGATCATTCATATCGACATCGATCCTTCAGTGATTTCAAAGCGCGTGAAAGTCGATGTACCTATCGTTGGCGACCTCAAAGAAGTATTGGTTGAGATGTCTGCCATGATCAAGGCCTCTGGCCCATTGAAAAACAAAGCCAAGCTTGATGCTTGGTGGTCACAAATCAATGAGTGGCGTAAAAAAGATTGCTTGAGCTTTGATCGTGATTCTGAAATTGTGAAACCACAGTATGTGGTTGAAAAAATTTGGGAACTCACCAAGGGTGATGCCTTTGTTTGTTCAGACGTTGGTCAGCATCAAATGTGGGCTGCGCAATTCTACAAATTTGATAAGCCACGTCGTTGGATCAACTCCGGTGGTCTTGGCACCATGGGTGTTGGCTTGCCATACGCGATGGGCATCAAAAAAGCATTCCCTGACAATGAAGTCGTCACCATCACTGGTGAAGGTTCTATTCAGATGTGTATTCAAGAGTTATCAACTTGCAAGCAGTACGACACACCAATCAAGATTGTTTCTTTGAACAATCGTTACTTGGGCATGGTTCGTCAATGGCAAGAGTTAACTTATAACAAGCGTTACTCAAGTTCATACATGGATTCATTGCCTGACTTTGTGAAGTTGGCAGAGTCTTATGGTCACGTGGGTATGCGCATTGAGAAAAAATCTGATGTTGAACCAGCACTTCGTGAAGCATTCAAAATGAAAGATCGAACTGTGTTCATGGATTTCCAAACAGACCCAACAGAAAACGTTTGGCCAATGGTCCAAGCTGGTAAAGGCATTACTGAAATGCTTTTAGGAAGCGAGGAACTCTGATGCGCCACATTATTTCTATTCTTTTAGAGAACGAACCAGGTGCGTTGTCACGCGTGGTTGGTTTATTTTCTGCTCGCGGATACAACATTGAAACATTAACAGTGGCTCCTACAGAAGACCCATCTTTGTCACGCATGACAATTGTGACGGTTGGTTCTGAAGACGTCATTGAGCAAATTACCAAGCATTTAAATCGCCTTGTTGAGGTGGTGAAAGTGATTGATTTGACTGATGGTCCTCACATTGAGCGTGAGCTCATGTTGATCAAGGTCAGAGCTGTTGGTAAGGAGCGTGAAGAGATGAAACGCATTACGGACATTTTCCGCGGTCGTATCATTGATGTCAGCGATAAGTCTTACACCATCGAGCTGACTGGAGACAGCAGTAAATTGGATGCATTCATTGAAGCCACAGACCGCAGCGCCATTTTGGAAACAGTCCGAACTGGTTGCTCAGGTGTTGGTCGCGGTGAGCGTATCTTGAAGGTATAACTTTTTAACAAACAACAAACTGAAATTACATAGGAAATAGCATGAAAGTTTTTTACGATAAAGACGCAGACTTATCTTTGATCAAAGGTAAGCAAGTAACAATCATTGGTTACGGTTCACAGGGTCACGCCCACGCTCAGAACTTGAATGATTCTGGTGTGAAAGTAACTGTTGGTTTACGCAAAGGTGGCGCTTCTTGGAATAAAGCTGCAAACGCAGGTTTGCAAGTTAAAGAAGTGGCTGAAGCTGTTAAGGGCGCAGACGTTGTGATGATGTTGTTGCCTGACGAGCAAATCGCTGAGGTGTACAACAAAGAAGTTGCTCCAAATATCAAGGCAGGCGCTGCATTGGCATTTGCTCACGGCTTCAACGTTCACTACGGTCAAGTGATTCCTCGTGCAGACGTGGACGTGATCATGATTGCTCCTAAGGCACCAGGTCACACTGTTCGTGGCACATATTCACAAGGTGGTGGTGTTCCTCATTTGATCGCTGTTCATCAAAACACAACTGGTTCAGCACGTGACGTGGCTTTGTCATATGCAACAGCTAACGGCGGTGGTCGTGCCGGCATCATCGAAACAAACTTCCGTGAAGAAACTGAAACTGACTTATTCGGTGAGCAGGCTGTTCTTTGTGGTGGTGCAGTTGAATTGATCAAAGCTGGTTTCGAAACTTTGGTTGAAGCTGGTTATGCTCCAGAAATGGCTTACTTCGAGTGCTTGCACGAGTTGAAGTTGATCGTTGACTTGATCTACGAAGGTGGTATCGCCAACATGAACTACTCAATCTCAAACAACGCTGAGTACGGTGAGTATGTGACTGGTCCACGTGTTGTGACTGAAGAGACTAAGAATGCAATGCGTCAGTGCTTGAAAGACATTCAAACTGGTGAATACGCAAAGAGCTTCATCTTGGAAAACAAAGCAGGTGCGCCTACATTGATTTCTCGTCGTCGCTTGAATGCTGAGCATGACATCGAAGTGGTTGGTGCTAAGTTGCGCGCGATGATGCCTTGGATTGCTAAGAACAAGTTAGTTGATCAAAGCAAGAACTAAGCAAAACCAAGACTAGTCGTTAAATAAAAAGATCCAGAAAGAGAGACCACATGGCAGTTCATTACCCGCATCCAATCATTGCAAAAGAAGGTTGGCCACACGTGGCCATCGCGGGTTTTGTATTGTTCGTGATCCATTCCACAGCAGGGTGGGCATGGTCTTGGCCTTTCTGGATTATTTTTATTTTTGTGGTTCAGTTTTTCAGGGATCCAGGTCGTTTGATTCCTTTGACCAAAGATGCGGTTTTATCCCCAGCTGATGGTCGAGTCATTATTGTTGAAAAAGGATTTGATCCTTATGCCAATCGTGAAGCACTTAAGATCAGTGTTTTCATGAACGTCTTCAATGTGCATTCCAATCGTTCTTCAGTGAATGGCACGATCAAGCGCATTGAATACTTCCCAGGCAAGTTTGTGAATGCCGATTTAGATAAAGCATCCACAGAAAACGAACGCAATGCAGTGGTGATTGACGCCAATGGTCAAACCATCACATTGGTTCAAGTGGCTGGCTTGATTGCCCGCAGAATTCTTTGCTACGCACATTTAGGCGACAAGCTTAAAAAAGGCGAGCGTTATGGTTTTATCCGTTTTGGCTCAAGAGTCGATGTGTATTTGCCATTGACTGCTGAGCCGTTGGTCAGCGTTGGCGACAAAGTATCGGCAACTAGCACGGTACTAGCCAAATTGCCCGGATTGGACTAAAAAGTAGTCTATGACGACATTTCGACGTAGAAAACCAAGACTAACTAAAAATTTACCCAGCAATGTGACGCCTTTGCGTCGCAATGATTGGGCTGGTCCTGATCAAGAGAATCTTGGTCGACCACGTAATCGTGGCATCTATTTATTGCCGAATGCGTTCACAACCGCTAACTTGTTTTGTGGTTTCTTTGCCATTGTGCAGGCCATGAATCAACGTTTTGAATTTGCTGCCATTGCGATTTTTGTGGCTTTGGTCATGGACGGTATGGATGGTCGTGTGGCTCGCATGACCAATACCCAAAGTGCTTTTGGTGAACAGTACGACTCACTCACTGATATGGTTTCCTTCGGCGTAGCACCAGCATTGATTGCCTACGAGTGGGTTTTAAAAGATTTAGGTAAGTGGGGTTGGTTGGCTGCATTTGTTTTCTGTGCAGGGGCTGCCTTGCGCTTGGCGCGATTCAATACCAATATCGGTGTGGTTGATAAACGCTTTTTCCAAGGTTTACCAAGTCCAGCCGCAGCCTCTTTGATTGCTGGCTTTGTCTGGTTGGCGGTCGATAACAAATTACCCGTCAAAGAATTAGCTTTGCCATGGGTTATGTTCGCTTTGACCATCTATGCAGGTATCACGATGGTTTCAAATGCCATGTTCTACAGTGGTAAAGCCTTGGATGTGCGATACAGAGCGCCCTTTGGCGTCATGATTTTGATTATCTTGGGCTTTGTTTTGGTATCAAGCGATCCACCTGTGGCCTTGTTTGGTTTATTTGTGGCTTATGCCATCTCGGGATATGTTTTTTGGGTTTGGCAAAAGATTGTCTTGCGCAAGAAAAAAGCTTCGGATATGCTTTCTAACAATTAAATCATTTTTTGTGTATATTAGAGTTTATGAATACAAGCTTGTCACTGCTGCTACTTTTAGGACTAGGTCAAAACCTGGGGTCGGTGCACGCTTAAACACTTAGAGTCAAAGCAAACAACACGAACCCCAGTCCTACTGGGGTTTTTTATTTAGAAGGTTTAGTTAGTTCGGGAGCAAGTCATGACAGATAAATTGATTATTTTTGATACCACCTTGAGAGATGGTGAGCAGTCACCTGGTGCTTCAATGACCAAAGATGAAAAGGTCAGGATTGCAAGACAGCTTGAGCGTCTTCGCGTGGACGTGATTGAAGCGGGCTTTGCTGCCAGCTCTGATGGAGACTTTGCGGCCATCAATGCCATTGCTCAAGTGATCAAGGATTCAACGGTTTGCTCTTTGGCTCGCGCCAATGAAAAAGATATCGGCCGAGCGGCTGATGCTTTGAAGGGAGCCAACTCTAAGCGTATCCATACATTCATCGCTACTTCGCCATTGCACATGGAGAAGAAGTTGCGCATGACACCTGATCAAGTGTTTGAGCAAGCCAAAGCTGCTGTGCGCTTTGCACGCAACCATACCAACGACATTGAGTTTTCACCAGAGGATGGTTATCGCTCTGAAGTAGATTTCTTGTGTCGTGTGCTCGAGGCTGTCATCAAAGAGGGCGCCACTACCATCAACGTGCCTGACACGGTTGGTTATGCTGTTCCAGAGCTTTATGGCAACTTCATCAAAACTTTGCGTGAGCGCATTCCTAATTCTGATAAAGCCATTTGGTCAGTGCATTGCCACAATGACTTGGGCATGGGCGTGGCTAACTCATTGGCAGGCGTCAAGATTGGCGGAGCTCGTCAGATTGAGTGCACCATCAATGGCTTGGGCGAGCGCGCCGGCAATACTTCTTTGGAAGAAGTTGTGATGGCCATTAAAACCCGCAAAGATTACTTTGATTTGTCAGTGGGCATTGATACGACTCAAATCGTGCCAGCGTCGAAGATGGTTTCTCAAATCACAGGTTTTGTGGTTCAGCCTAATAAAGCCGTGGTGGGGGCGAATGCCTTTGCTCACGCCTCAGGCATTCACCAAGATGGTGTATTAAAAGCCCGTGATACCTACGAAATCATGCGCGCTGAAGATGTGGGTTGGGCGGCCAATAAGATCGTGTTGGGCAAATTGTCTGGCCGAAATGCATTCAAACAGCGTTTGCAAGAATTGGGGATCGAGTTGGATTCTGAGGCTGACATGAACGATGCTTTCTCCAGATTCAAGACCTTGGCTGATCAAAAAGCTGAGATTTATGACGAAGATATCACGGCAATTGTGGGTAATAACGCTGAAGAGGCTAGTGACCACTATCGTTTTATCTCAATGTCACAAAGGTCTGAGACGGGTGAGCGACCTTTTGCCAAGGTTGTTTTCAAATCTGGCAAAGATGAGTTCACTTCTGAGGCTGAAGGCAATGGCCCAGTGGACGCAACCTTGAATGCCATCGAATCCAAGGTCAAAAGCGGTGCTGAGCAGTTGTTGTATTCGGTCAATGCGATCACAACTGGAACTGAGTCTCAGGGCGAGGTCACGGTACGTCTTTCCAAGGGTGGACGTATTGTTAATGGCGTTGGCACCGATCCGGACATCGTTGCTGCCTCAGCGAAGGCTTATTTGGCGGCTTTGAACAAGTTATATGACCCGGCAGCGCAGAAATTGAACGCTCAGATGGCTGTTTAAGCCCAAATAGGCTATAATTTCGGCACTTTCTGGGAATTTCCCTAAAAGTGCCGAAGTGATTGATTCAATTAGGAATCGAAAACCTTTGGGTTTTTTCAACAATTCGCACGACATATCGGGTAAGAGTCCAATAACTTATTGAATCTCAAGCTCGTTTGTTCGCAAGTATGGAGTTTAAAAATGGCTATTCTTACAGCTGAAAAAGCCGTTATTGTTAAAGATAACGCACGCGCAGCAAATGACACTGGCAGTCCTGAAGTTCAAGTTGCTTTGTTAACTGCTCGCATCAATGATTTAACACCTCACTTCAAAGCAAATGCTAAAGATCATCACAGCCGTCGTGGTTTGTTGAAGATGGTTAGCCGTCGCCGTCGTTTGCTCGACTATTTGAAGTCAAAAGATTTTGATCGTTATCGCGCTTTGATTGATAAGCTCGGTCTACGTAAGTAATTCCGACAATGCCTGCCTCAGTTTGACTTTGGCAGGCATTATCGTTTTGAGCGGTCGGTGGCTGCTCGCAGTACAGGACCCGTGTCATTCCAAAGACAGGTTAACTCTTCTCTCTAAGCCTTTCTTTGGAATGGCATCCTTACTCCGCATAGCCCCTAATTGCTCCAGTGCTGCCATAGCGCTGATTTTCTATGGCAAATGTTGATTGGAGATATACATAAATGACGATGTTTAATAAAGTAGTAAAAAGTTTTCAATGGGGTTCACACACTGTTCGTATGGAAACTGGTGAGATTGCTCGCCAAGCAGGTGGTGCAGTTTTAGTAGATGTTGATGACACAGTAGTTTTGGCAACAGTGGTTGGCGCAAAAAATGCCAAGCCAGGTCAAAACTTCTTCCCACTCACAGTTGATTATTTAGAGAAGACATACGCTGCCGGTAAGATTCCTGGCGGCTTTTTCCGTCGTGAAGGCCGTCCTTCAGAAGGCGAAACTCTGATTTCTCGTTTGATCGATCGTCCATTGCGTCCTTTGTTCCCAGAAGGTTTCTTGAACGAAGTACAAGTGGTGGTTCATGTGGTGTCGATCAACCCTGACGTGCCTGCAGATATCCCAGCATTGATTGGTGCTTCAGCGGCTTTGGCTGTTTCAGGTATTCCATTCAACGGCCCAGTGGGCGCCGCTCGTGTTGGTTACAAAGATGGTCAATACATGTTGAACCCAACACGCACTGAGCAAGCGACCAGCCAATTAGATTTGATCGTTGCTGGTACTCAATCTGCTGTGTTGATGGTTGAGTCTGAGGCTTATCAGTTGTCTGAAGAGATCATGTTGGGCGCAGTTGTTTATGGTCACGAGCAAATGCAAACAGCAATCAATGCCATCAATGATTTAGTACGCGAAGGTGGTAAGCCTGAGTGGGATTGGCAGCCAGCTCCTAAGAATGAGCCAATGATCGCTAAGGTCACTGCCTTGGCTGAAGCTGGTTTGCGTGAGGCTTATCAAATTCGTCAAAAGCAAGCTCGTTCAACTAAGTTGAAAGAAGTAACAAAAGATGTGATGGCCAAATTGGCTGAAGATGGTGAATTTGATGAAGTTGAAGCTGGCAACATCATGTTTGATATCGAAGCCAAGATTGTTCGCGGTCAAGTATTGAATGGCGAGCCACGTATCGACGGTCGTGATACACGCACGGTTCGTCCAATTGAAATTCGTACTGGCGTATTGCCACGTACTCACGGTTCTGCATTGTTCACTCGTGGTGAAACGCAAGGTTTGGTTGTTGCAACTTTGGGTACAGCGCGCGATGAGCAAATCATTGATGCTCTAGAAGGTGAGCAACGTGATCGTTTCATGTTCCACTACAACATGCCTCCGTTTGCCACTGGCGAAACAGGCCGTGTTGGTAGTCCAAAGCGTCGCGAAATCGGCCACGGTCGTTTGGCTAAGCGCGCTTTGATTCCAGTTTTGCCAAGCGCAGAAGAATTTGCATACAGCTTGCGTGTTGTTTCAGAAATCACTGAATCAAACGGTTCATCTTCAATGGCTTCTGTTTGCGGTGGCTGTTTAGCGATGATGGATGCTGGTGTTCCTGTTAAGGCACACGTGGCTGGTGTGGCGATGGGCTTGATTTTGGATGGCAATCGTTTCGCTGTTTTGACAGACATCTTGGGTGATGAAGATCACTTGGGCGACATGGACTTCAAGGTGGCCGGTACGTCAAACGGTATCACTGCATTGCAGATGGATATCAAGGTACAAGGTATTACTAAAGAGATCATGCAAGTTGCTTTGGCTCAAGCCAAAGAAGGCCGTTTGCACATTTTGAGCAAGATGCAAGAATCAATGAGTGGCGTGCGCACAGAGTTGTCTGAGCACGCTCCACGCATGGTGACAATCAAGATTCATCCAGACAAGATCCGTGAAGTGATCGGTAAGGGTGGCGCAACTATCCAGGCTTTGACAAAAGAAACTGGTACTAGCATTGATATCACTGATGATGGTCTTGTGACGATTGCTTCAACAAGTGCTGAAGGCATGGAAGAAGCTAAGCGTCGTATCGAAGGCATCACTGCTGAAGCTGAAGTAGGCAAAATCTACGAAGGTCCAGTGGTTAAATTGCTCGAGTTCGGTGCCTTGATCAATATTCTTCCAGGTAAAGATGGTTTGTTACATATTTCAGAAATCGCTAATGAGCGTGTGAAAGATGTGAAGGATTACTTGCAAGAAGGTCAAGTTGTGCGTGTGAAGTTATTGGCTGCAGATGAGCGCGGACGTTTGCGTTTGTCATTGAAGGCTGCGTGTGCTGACGAGGGAACAAGTATTGCTCCTTTGAACGGTGCTGCACCTCAGGCTGATGCTGCGCCTGCAGAACAAGCTGAACAGCAACAACAGTAAACGCATTTAAAGTCGGTGAGCTAGACGCCATGCGTGCTGTTGAAATCAGCCAATATGGTGGCCCTGAAGTTTTAAAGGCGGTGGTAAGACCTGATTTGGTCTTACCACTTCCTGGTTCTGGTGAGGTATTGATCAGAGTCAGAGCTGCAGGGGTCAACCGTCCTGATGTTCTCCAGCGTCAAGGTTTTTATCCTGTCCCTCCAGGCGGAACAGATTTACCTGGTTTGGAATTGGCAGGTGAAATCATTGGCGGCGATATTGCGCACCCTGATAATTTTTTTAGTTTGGAAATAGGAAGTCGCGTTTGCGCTTTAGTTGTTGGCGGTGCTTATGCTGAATATTGCATCGCTCCATTAGCGCAATGCTTGCCTGTGCCAAAAGGATTATCTGATGTTGAGGCAGCGAGTATTCCGGAAACATTTTTCACGGTTTGGAGCAACGTCTTTGATCGTGGTCGTCTAGGTTTGGATGGCCGAGGCAAAGAAACTTTATTGGTGCATGGCGGTAGTAGTGGTATTGGTGTAACAGCGATTCAGTTGGTGACTGCTTTAGGTCATGATGTGATTGTGACCGTGGGTAGTGATGAAAAAGCTGCAGCCTGTAAGGATCTAGGAGCAGTGTTGGCGATCAACTACCGTAGCCAAGATTTTGTTGAAGAGGTTAAAACTTTTACAAATGGCAAAGGTGTCAATGTCGTTTTGGATATGGTTGCAGGTCCCTATGTGGGCAGAGATATTAAATGTTTAGCAGATGATGGCCGAATTGTGATCATTGCTAATCAGGGCGGTAAAATTTCAGAAGTCGATGTTGGTCAAGTTTTAAGAAGACGCTTGACCATCACTGGATCAACATTAAGACCCAGGTCTGTTGACTTCAAGGGCGCTATTGCTAGGTCATTGAGAGCGCATGTGTGGCCATTGCTTGAGTCTAAAAAGATTAGACCGGTGATCCATGAAGTATTTGAATTAGAGGCTGCTGCTAAGGCCCATCAATTGATGGAATCGAGTCAGCACATTGGTAAGATAGTATTAACTGTTAATTGAATGAGACTTTAATGAGACCCTTGACCATCATTGGTAACTGGAAAATGAATGGCAGCATGGCTGCCAATCAGCAACTCATTGAAGAGTTATTGGGTAGCAAAGATTTTTTAGCAAATCTACAAGGCATGCGCACAGGTTTGTGTGTGCCATATCCTTATTTATCGCAAGTCAGTCAATTGTTAGCCAAGTCACCAATTGCTTGTGGTGCTCAAGATGTTTCTGATCATCCTAATGGTGCTTATACCGGTGATGTCAGTGCAAAAATGTTGCAAGAGTTTGCTTGCCAGTATGTGATCGTTGGTCACTCTGAGCGCCGACAATTTCATCAAGAAGGTGATGGTTTGGTGGCCCGAAAAGCCAAAGCATGTTTGCAAGCCAATATCACTCCCATCATCTGCGTGGGTGAGACAGAGGCAGAGCATGATGACGGCAAAACATTGAGCGTGGTGCGTCGACAATTACAGGCTGTTTTAGATTTACTTCAAGGCCAAATTGCTTCTTGCATCATTGCTTATGAACCTGTTTGGGCGATTGGTACTGGAAAGGTTCCTACTCCAGCTCAGGCCCAAGATGTGCACAGGGAATTGCGTTTGCAATTGGCTAAATTTGATGATGCAGCTGCCTCAAAAGTCGCAATTTTGTATGGTGGCAGCTTAAAGCCTGATAATGCTAAAGATTTGTTAGCGATGCCAGATATTGATGGTGGTTTGGTGGGTGGCGCATCCTTGAATGCAAAAGATTTTTTGGCTTTATGCCAAGCATGTAAATAAATTTGTTTTTGGAGACTTAGATGGAATTGTTAAAGACTATATTGGTTGTGTTGCAGATCATTTC
>JBJOKN010000119.1:0-3750 GCA_046046075.1 Pseudomonadota bacterium | reverse complement strand
GTAGTTGGACTTGCCCATCAATTCTTTGCTGTCGATCAATTTAACATCTGCTTTTTCTACTTCTCTTATGGAGAAGTCATTATTTTCTTTAGTCATAAGACACTCTTCTTTTGAAAGAAGAATTCATTCTAAAGCATCAAAACAACACTCAAAATAGGGCTTAAGCTTTTTGATTTAAAGCCCGTTTCTTATAAAGATAAATCGCAGCTTTAGCAAAATAGATAACAATGAATGTGCCAATTAAATCGCCGATGATCATCACGCCTAAGTGTTCAAAAAAGAGGATTTCTTCATTGTGTAATGAGAACCATGCTTGATGCATGAGGGGGCTGACAATTGAAAAAACAAATATACAGTTAAGCAGTTGCTTGGCATCTAATTGTGAAAGATCGCGACTTGAGTACTTGTCTGAAAAAACCAGTAGCTTTGCAATATAAGGCGCAAGACCGCTGATAATTCCTGCCCCGATGCCGAGTACCGGATCTTCAAAATAAAAGCCTAGGCTGATGGCAACTGAAGCTATGGCAATTCCAAGGGCGCCATTTTTGTCTAACAACAAAGTCAGTAATAATCTCAGCCCTGCTGGCAAAAATACCCAAGATACGCCAAGAGAAAATGAAAACGAGCCCATCACATAAGAGTTGATTAAAAAGCTTGCTGCATAAAGGATTGCGGCAATACAGATCAGGGCGGGGCTAAGAAAAACAGAAGGTGGCATTGCTGTCAATATAACAAATTGTTTGCTTATTTGTTACTTAAAACATTTCACTCAAATTTAATATTCTTTCCAAAAATTGTGGTTACAATTTGATGCACGTAGTCTTCTACGTGCAACCATCCGATAATGATTGATAAGGAGCATCACTTGAATAAAGCAGAACTTATTTCCGCAATTGCAGAAGAATCTGAGTTGTCAAAAGCCAAGGCTGAATTTGCATTGAATTCAGTTATGGATAACATCAAGAAGGCTGTTACTAAAGGTGATAGCGTTCAGTTAATTGGTTTCGGTACTTTTGGTTCTGGTAAGCGTGCTGCTCGTATGGGCCGTAATCCAAAAACTGGCGAAGCAATCAAGATTGCCGCAGCTAAAACAGTTAAATTTACTGCTGGTAAAGCATTTAAAGATGCCGTGAATAAGCGTAAGAAGTAATTCGCTGATTTGCAATATTAAAAAGCCCAGCTTCGAGCTGGGCTTTTTTTATGTCTTCGTAGACTATGCAAGGGGCTAACTTTGAACGAGTCGGCGGTAGCGATGAATGCTCATCAAAATACCTATGCCAATGCCCAAGGTCACAAGAGCTGTGCCGCCATAGCTGATAAAAGGAAGAGGCACGCCAACCACTGGTAGAAGACCGCTGACCATGCCCATGTTGACAAAAGCATAGGTGAAGAAAATCATCGTTACAGCGCCGCCCAGAAGTCTTGTAAAGAGGGTTGGTGCATTTGATGAAATAGCAAGACCTCTTTGAATCAATGCAACGAATAAGGCCAATAAAACAATGTTGCCAAGCAACCCAAACTCTTCTGCAAAAACTGCAAAGATAAAGTCAGTGTGTTTTTCTGGAATGAATTCAAGGTGCGCCTGAGTACCATTGAGCCAGCCCTTACCAAACAGCCCGCCAGAGCCAATCGCAATGATGGATTGAATCGTATGGAAGCCTTTACCAAGAGGATCTGAGCTTGGGTTTAAAAGAGTGCAGACACGATTTTTTTGATACTCATGAAGAATTGGCCATTTCACTTCTGGTTCGCAAATATAGCCACCAAAAATGATGATCAACAAAATACCAACTGTACCAGCTCCGACCACCGGAACAATGTACTTCCATGGAAATCCAGCCAGAATAATCACGTAAAGACCAGACGCTAGAACCAGCAATGCTGTGCCGAGGTCAGGTTGTCTTCCAATCAGTGCAACTGGCAAGATCAACAATAGTGCTGCCACGCCATAATCCCAGGTTTTTAAAACACCTTCACGACGCTGAAAGTACCAAGCCAACATCATGGGCATTGCAATCTTCATGATTTCAGAGGGCTGTATCACGATGCCAACATTCACCCATCGTCGCGCGCCTTTTTTGATTAGGCCAAAGGCTGCCACTGCAAGAAGCAATGCAATACCGATGGTGTAAATCCAAATCGCAGATTTTTCTAGCCACTTTGGCGGAATTCTGGAAACAATCAACATCAAGCCGATTGAAATAATCAGGTTGCGCGCTTGATCAACAAATTTGACATGAGTGCCGCTGGTGGCTGAAATAAATGTGACGATACTGATGGCCACAAGAGCCAAAACAATCAGACCTAAAGTTCTATCTAGGCCGCGCCAGAGAAAATCAATTTTATGAATTAAGGAGCGTTTTTCCATTCAGGAACCTCCTTAGGCCAACGACCCTCAAGATAGTAATCAAGCGCACGTCTTGCTATTGGGGCCGCATGGGCTGCGCCAAAGCCAGCATTTTCAACAATCATGGCAATGGCAATCTTCGGATTTTCTGCTGGTGCAAAGACGACGTATAAAGCATGGTCTCGCAAAAATTCAGGTGTTGCACCATGGTTATAGTTTTTTGCATTCAAGCTATATACCTGTGCGGTACCAGTTTTGCCAGCAGCGTTATAGCTAGCCCCTTTAAAAGCGCCTGCTGATGTACCAAATCTATTCACATCCACCATCGCATTGGTGACGACATCAATATTTTCTTTCTTAAGATCAATTTTGTAGCTCTCTTGAGGCGTGGTTAAAACTCGATCTTTGGTGATCGGGTTTTCAATTGATTTAACCAAATGAGGTTTCATCACAACACCTTGATTGGCAATATTGGCAGTGGCGTGAGCCAATTGCAAAATGGTGAAGCTGTTATAGCCCTGCCCAATACCTAAAGAAATTGTTTCGCCCTCAAACCATTTTTGTTGTTCTGGTTTCTTAAATGCTTTTTCTTTCCAGGTGGTTGAAGGCAGAATGCCTCGCGCCTCACCAACAAGATCGATACCTGTGATTTGACCGAGTCCAAGTGGTTTCATGAAGTCGTGCATGGGATTGACGCCCATATCACGAGCCAAGTGGTAGTAATAAGTATTGCAGGAGTCAACAATCGATTTAGCCATATCAACTGTGCCGTGGCCGCCTACTTTATCGTCGCGGAATGTATTGTTACCAAGAATGAAGTAACCAGGATCTGCGATCGACTGACTAGGAGTTCTCTTGCCAGTCTCAAGGGCTGCCAGTGCCATGAATGGCTTATACGTTGATCCTGGAGCATAGGTGCCTTTAAGTGGTCGATTGTAAAGAGGCTTCTCCGGAGAGTCATTCAAGTCTTTCCAAGTTCCTGCATCAATGCCTTCAACAAAATCATTGGGGTTGAAATTGGGCTTTGAAACAAAAGCGAGGATGTCACCAGTTTTTGGTTCAATTGCCACGAATGCGCCACGTCTTTTTCCGTAAAGCTGTTCAACCAAATGTTGAAGTTTGATATCAACTGCTAGTACTAAATTTTTACCTGGTGTCGAAGAGGATGTTGAGAGCGTTCGGACTGCTCTTCCGCCCGCGGTGATCTCAACTTGTTCGAATCCAGGAGAGCCTCTTAAAGCATGCTCATAACTTTGTTCAATGCCAACTTTACCAATGTATGGCATGCCCAATAAATTGATATTTTTTCTTTGAGCCCAATCCTCATCCATGCTTTTGCTGGAATCTAATTCGGCAATTAACTTTTCACGATCTTTTTGTGAAACTCTGCCAATGTAACCAAT
>JBJOKN010000118.1:0-3767 GCA_046046075.1 Pseudomonadota bacterium | reverse complement strand
AAAACCGCCAAGGAATCAAGTAGATGCAATGTAACTGACTGATTTAAATCATGAATTGAGGAGAGGTTATGGGTTTTATTCCAACGCTGAAACTCAATCAGGTAGTCCAATAAACGATGAACAGTGGACGTTGAAAGATCCAGATTAAGATCTTTAACACCTTCGCTTAGCTGATTAAGCAGCGCTTGTTGTGAATCTTTTTCCATCAATCAGCGCTGGGGCGTCGACCCAAACCTTTTTTCAAATGAATCAACAGCAAAGAAATCGCTGCTGGGGTTACGCCAGAAACCCTTGATGCCTGCCCCAAGGTGCTTGGCTTATGAAGGCTGAGCTTCTGCTGAACCTCCATTGATAAGCCCAAAACCTTTGAATAGTTGATATCAGGGGGCAAAGTCATATCCTCATGATAGGCATGACGGGCTATTTCGGCTGCCTGTCTGTCAATGTAGCCTTGATATTTAATAGCAATCTCAACCTGCTCGGCAATTTGATCTCTCAAAACAACATCTTGATCGAGCGGCTCAGCTGACCAGCGGCCATCAAATGAAGTTGTGAGGTTTTCGTACGTAATCCCTGGTCGCTTCAGCAACTCAGCCAAACTGTATTCATGGGTTATGACTTGGCCAAGCAAAAACTCTGATTCAGCGGCATTAATAAGCTTAGGGCTCACCCAAGTTGACTTAAGGCGCTGTGTTTCACGTGAAACAGCTTCCTGTTTTTTGCAGAAGAACTCCCAGCGACGATCGTCGACCAAGCCCAACTCACGGCCTTGCTCAGTCAACCTGACATCAGCATTGTCTTCTCTTAGGCTTAAACGGTACTCCGCACGGCTTGTGAACATTCGATAGGGCTCTTGAACACCCTTGGTAATCAAATCATCAACCAGAACGCCTAAATAGGCCTGATCGCGCTTCGGATACCAGGCATCCTTGCCTTTGGCGCACAAGCCAGCGTTGATGCCGGCCAATAAACCTTGCGCAGCAGCCTCTTCATATCCCGTTGTGCCATTGATTTGGCCAGCAAAGAACAAGCCTTTAATCGCCTTAGTTTCCAAGCTTGGCTTTAGCCCCCTTGGATCATAATAATCATATTCGATGGCATAGCCAGGGCGAACAATCATTGCATTCTCAAGACCGCGAATACTTCGAACCAAATTCCACTGAACATCGAATGGAAGGCTTGTTGAAATACCGTTTGGATAGAACTCGTGGGTTGTTAAGCCCTCAGGCTCTAAAAATATCTGATGGCTTTCCTTGCCAGCAAATCGATGTATCTTGTCTTCGATGGAAGGGCAGTATCTTGGGCCAACACCTTCAATCACCCCTGTATACATTGGTGAACGATCAAGGCCTCCGCGAATAATTTCGTGGGTTTTTTCATTGGTATGGCTGATCCAACACGGAAGCTGCTTGGGATGAAATTCTGGTCGCCCCAAATAAGAGAAGACTGGCAAAGGATCTAAGTCCCCGGGCTGCTCCTGCATCAACGAAAAGTTAATGGTCCGTCCGTCAATCCTTGGGGGTGTACCTGTTTTCAAACGCCCCTGGGGCAGTTTTAATTCTTTTAATCTAGAAGATAGTCTGATAGCAGCTGGGTCGCCCGCACGCCCACCAGAATGGTTGTCTAGACCAACGTGTATCTTCCCATCTAAAAAGGTTCCAGCAGTTAAAACAACCTGGGAAGCATAAAAACTCAGGCCCAATTGCGTTGTGGCACCACATACTTGATCGTCACGAACAATCAAATCATCGACGGCTGCCTGAAAAATGGTCAAATTTTCTTGGTTTTCAAGCTTGCTGCGCATCGCAGTCTTATATAGTGCACGGTCTGCCTGAGCTCTGGTAGCTCGCACGGCAGGGCCCTTACTGGAATTTAATATCCTGAACTGTATTCCAGCCAAATCGGTTACCTCGGCCATTGCTCCGCCAAGCGCATCAATTTCTTTGACCAGATGGCCCTTGCCAATGCCCCCAATCGAAGGATTGCAGCTCATCGCCCCAAGGGTCTCTATGCTATGAGTCAAGAGCAGGGTGCGGCAACCCATTCTGGCTGAAGCCAAAGCAGCCTCTGAGCCAGCGTGCCCCCCGCCAATCACAATCACATCATATTTAATTGAAAAGTCCATAGAAAACCTTGCTTAGGGCGGCGATGATATCACCCCCGCTTGTTTGACTCAATTGTTTTGGCCAATTATGAGTGTTTCACGTGAAACTTTTTGAGCTCTTAAGCAATGACCTCAAAATATCGGAAGGCATCAAATACTGTTTTCAAAATCAAGGCGGCAACAACCCCAACAAACACCTTTCTAATGAATGTGTTTCCGTGGCGCATGGCGTAATGTGAGCCAAAGATGCTGCCGACTATATTCATGCCCATCATGGCAAATCCGACTTGCCAAGCAATATGGCCAAATGAGGCAAACAATAAGATGGCGGCAAAGTTGGTCGTAACATTGACCAGCTTGGTAGCGGCAGATGCATGCAAAAAGTCAAAGCCAAAAATTCGAATAAAACCGATCAACAAAAAGCTGCCAGTTCCTGGCCCAAAGAAACCATCATAAAAACCAATGGTTCCGCCAAGCAGAATGGCGTGAACGATCTTTTTTCTTCCATCAACAACCGGCGCATGGGCCATTCCCATTGATGGTTGCTTGACGGTGTAAACCAATAATGCAATCAAAATGATTGGCAGTAACACTCTAAACACATCGGCAGACATGCTTTTAACCACTGCTGCACCAGAAAAAGACCCGATGAATGCAGCGATAATAGCTGGAATTAGAATAAAATAAGGTAATTTAACAACTTTTAGATATCTTTTAGCAGCAATTATAGTTCCGCCGATGGAGCCGAGCTTATTGGTCCCCAGCAAAGTAGCTGGATTGCCGTTCGGATAAATTGCAAATAGGGCAGGGACCTGAATCAAGCCGCCACCACCTGCAACAGAATCAACAAAGCCTGCACCGAATGCAGCAACGAACAACAGCAGGGTTGTCCAATGGAAAAGTTCAAATTCCATTATTGGGTTTCAGCCAAAATTTTGTCAGCTATTTTTTGAGCAATCATCATGGTTGGCGCTGCAGTGTTGCCAGAGGTAATGGTTGGCATAACGCTTGCATCAACAACTCGCAACCCATTTAACCCAAAGACCTTTAGATCAGAATCAACCACCGCCATCGGGTCATCGGGCTTGCCCATTTTGCAAGTGCCCACTGGGTGGAAAATCGTAGTCGCAATCTCTCCAATTTGCTTTAACAGCTCCTCATCCGAATTAAAGGATGGGCCCGGACGAAACTCTTTTGCATCAAAACCATCGAATGCTTTTTGCTGCATGATATTTCTAGTAAAACGAAGTGCATCAAGGGCAACCTGTTTGTCTTCACTAGTGGCCAAATAATTAGGATTAATCGCTGGTGGCTCTGCCAAATCTTTAGATGTTATGTGTACGCTGCCCCTTGAGCTCGGCCTTAAATTACACACGCTAGCAGTGAATGCATTGAATGAATGCAGCGGATCACCAAACTTGTCGAGCGATAAGGGTTGTACGTGATATTGAATGTTTGGTCGATCGTGCGCTGGAGATGAGTGCGCAAAAGCTCCAAGCTGGGACGGCGCCATCGACATGGGGCCGCTTCTGGTTAAAAGATATTGAAGACCAATTAACAACTTGCCCCACCAGCGAGAAGCTAAAACATTGAGGGTTCTAAGACCACTCACTCGGTATACCAATCTAATTTGTAGATGGTCTTGAAGATTTTCTCCAACGCC
>JBJOKN010000117.1:0-3821 GCA_046046075.1 Pseudomonadota bacterium | reverse complement strand
TACATTGTTTGGATACACCTGGACATGCCAAGCATCACATCGCCATTTGGGATCCATTGAGTCGTGGGGTGTTCACAGGAGACACCTTTGGTCTTTCATACCGTGAGTTTGATACTGAACAGGGGGCATTCATCATGCCAACCACCACGCCGATTCAGTTTGACCCGGAGGCTCTAAAAGACTCTGTTTTGCGTATTTCAGCTCTCAAGCCCGATTGTCTATTTCCGACTCACTTTAGCCGAATCAATGGCGTTGAGCGTTTAAAAGAGCTTTTTCTAGGGCAATTGGATGAAATTGTTGTTTTAGCGAAACAGTTAAAAACTGACCCCAAGCGCCATGATTTATTGAAGGATGGTATGGCCAAAATTCATATTAATCATTTAAAAACAATGAACTGCAATCTTTCACCGGCTGAAATAACTGATTTTCTGAAGATTGATTTAGAGCTTAATGCCCTTGGAATTGGGCATTGGCTTGATAAAGCCTAGCCTTTCACTGAATAAATGTTGCGTTGCAATATGGTCGGCATATAATAAAAACATCATTGATGAGGGAGTGATTTGTGTCCATCAGTAATCCAGAAAATTCACAAACATCATTATTAAAACCAATTGAACTTCATGGTCAAGAAGGTCACCACAAAGCAAGTGCTGCGTCTTTAGCCGTTGCTGCCATTGGTGTTGTGTTTGGAGATATTGGCACCAGCCCCTTATACGCATTAAAAGAATCATTTAGCCCAAGTCATGGCATTCCATTCAGTCAAATGGCTGTCTTTGGCATCATTTCAATGATGTTTTGGACCATCTTGTTGGTCGTGACCTTTAAGTACGTTCATTTTGTGATGCGTGCTGATAACAAAGGCGAGGGTGGTGTTTTATCTCTCATGGCATTAGCACTTCGATCACTTCAGTCTGGAAGTAGGGCGTATTTGTGGGTGATGATGCTAGGTATGTTTGGCGCTTGTATGCTTTATGGTGAATCAGTCATCACACCAGCTATTTCTGTTTTATCAGCTGTTGAGGGACTAGAAATTGCCACACCAGAACTGAAACGCTTTGTGATTCCAATCACGATCACTATTTTGTTGGCACTATTTGTGATTCAAAAATATGGAACCGCAGCCGTAGGAAAATTATTCGGACCTATCACGATTGCATGGTTTGTTTCATTGGCAGCTTTGGGACTCTATAACGTTATCCAAGCCCCAGAAATTTTTAATGCCATCAACCCAATTCATGCAATTAATTTTATTTCTGAACATACATTGATGGCCTACATTGTGATGGGCTCAGTTGTTCTTGTGGTCACTGGTGTCGAAGCTTTGTACTTGGATATGGGTCATTTTGGCAGAGGACCGATTCGCTATGCCTGGCTATGTTTGGTTTTGCCTAGCCTGCTGTTGAACTATTTTGGCCAGGGCGCTTTGTTACTTTCGAATCCTGAAGCAATTAAAAATCCTTTCTACTTGATGGTTCCTGAGTGGGCCCTTTGGCCGATGGTGGGTTTAGCCACAGCAGCTACCGTGATTGCCTCTCAGGCGGTGATTTCAGGCGCTTTCTCATTGGCAAACCAAGCAATTCTTTTGGGATTCTTGCCACGCATGGGAATTCGACACACCTCAGATAACGAGAGGGGTCAGATTTATATTCCAGTGGTGAACTGGTCACTCTTGATCATGGTTCTATTCACAGTGATTGAATTCAGAGAATCCGGTAATTTGGCGGCAGCTTACGGCATCTCAGTCACGACGACCATGTTAATCACCACCATTCTGTTGGCGATTGTGATGCGTCGCGAATGGCATTTGAACCCAATCATGATTGCTTGTTTGATCACCACTTTCTTAATCATTGACTTTGCTTTTTGGACTGCTAGCTTGATCAAGTTAAAAGATGGTGGTTGGTACCCCTTATTGATTGGCGTGATTTGTTTTACATGTCTCATGACTTGGTACAAGGGCAGAAAATTACTGCGTGAAAAAATCATTAATGAGTCTATTCCACTTGAACCCTTTGTTGCTGGTCTTTTAGCTCATCCTCCTCATCGCGTCGAGGGCACTGGTATCTTTTTAACAGCTCACATTGATTATGTTCCTGTGGCGATGCTGCATAACCTTAAACATAATCGTGTTTTGCATGAGCGAGTTTTCTTCTTAAAGCTCAGCATCTGGGATGTACCTTATGTGAATGATGATGAGCGTTTAACGCTCAAGGACATGGGCGGTCAAGTTTATTTGGTCCGTTCAGTGCATGGCTTTAAAGAAACTCCTGATATCAATAAAGTATTGGCGCAAATTGAGGCTCAATATCAATTGAAATTTGATTTGATGGAAACATCCTTCTTCTTAGCCAGAGATACTGTTGTGCCATCTAAATTACCTGGTATGGCTTTATGGCGTGAGAGATTATTCTCTTGGATGTTTCAAAATGCCGCAAAACCTTCAGACTTCTTCCAAATCCCTACCAATCGGGTGGTCGAGCTAGGCGCCAAGATAGAAATTTAAGTTTTTTAGGCATAAAACAGTAATGGCTTTATCCTTAGGCTTATGAGCTATTACAGAATTTCTCGAGGCGTCCTTTTTACCTGTATGTCTTTGCTGACAATCGTGGCTTTTGCTGGTCCAGCAGAAGTCGCTGAGCTTGCAGAAATTGAAAAGAGTCAAAGCAATCTCAATCTTCAAAAAGATTGGGCTAAATACCGCTTAGAGAAAAAACAACATGAATGCTATGACAAGTTTTTCACGACTCGCTGTCTTGAAAAAGCTCGTTTAGAGCATCGTCAAGAAATCAAAGAAATACGTGCTCAAGAAATCCCGATGCGCGAAAGAGAGCGTGTTCTGAAGGCCATCATCAAAGATGAGCAAGATGAACAAAGGATTAAAGATCGTAATGATCCAGCCAAGGCAAAGCAACGTGCCGATAACGTCAAAGATTATGAGCAGAAACAATTGGATCAAATCAAGCGCGAGGAAGATCTTGTGAAGAAGCGGGCTGATTCAGAAAAGCGTGCTCAAGAAAATAAAAAGGCCAATCCGCTCTAATGGCAAAAGTTAAATCAGTTTACGTTTGCCAGGCTTGTGGAGGCCTTTCAGCAAAATGGCAAGGTCAATGCCCTAACTGTGAAGCTTGGAACTCCATGGAAGAAACCGTGGAAGACAAGCCATCGAGTAATCGCTTTCAAAGCATTGCTAAGGCCGCTCCCAAACAAAAGCTATCCGTCATAGAAGCAGAGGATTTGCCTCGCATCAGCACAGGTATTGATGAGTTTGATCGAGTATTGGGTGGTGGCTTGGTCACAGGTGGTGTGGCACTGATTGGTGGCGACCCAGGCATTGGTAAATCTACTTTGCTTTTACAAGCGCTGGCTGCAATGAGTGCCAGAGGTGACTCGGTGCTTTATATCAGTGGCGAGGAATCTGGTGCTCAAATTGCTCTGAGAGCAAAACGCTTGGGGATACAGGCACCCGATTTAGAAGTTTTAGCTGAAATCCAATTAGAAAAACTACTGGCCACGATCGAAGCAGCTAGACCCACCGTGGTTGTGGTTGATTCAATACAAACCGTTTATTCAGAGGCTTTGACATCTGCACCTGGTTCGGTCGCCCAGGTCAAGGAATGCGCAGCACAACTGACTCGTTTGGCAAAAACCACTGGGGTTTGCATGATCATGGTGGGTCATGTCACCAAAGAGGGTAATTTGGCGGGTCCTAGGGTCTTAGAGCACATCGTTGATACCGTTCTGTATTTTGAAGGTGATACGCATTCATCATTCAGATTGGTTCGAGCTTTTAAAAATCGTTTTGGTGCTGTGAATGAATTAGG
>JBJOKN010000116.1:0-3860 GCA_046046075.1 Pseudomonadota bacterium | reverse complement strand
GTCTTCCAACTGGATTCATTTGAAGAAGTCAAAGCCAGCGTCTTTCAGGTCACCAGATCCCCTGGCAAGAACATGGTTTATCTAGGTTGTTTACTATTGACCCTGGGTATTTTTGCAATGTTCTATTTGCCAGAGAGAAGAATCTGGGTCAGAAGCTTATCCAATGGCAAGCAACTATTTGCAATGTCGACATCAAGAAAAACATTGGATTTTGAAAAAGAGTTTGAAAAATATCAGAAAGATTTTCAATAATGGAAACTAAATACGTTAGTACGGTTCAAGGTGGCTTGCTTCAAAACCTAAAACAAGGTTTTCTGAATATTTTTAAAAGCCTAGGTTTGATGGACTATCTATTTGCTTTGGCTTTGTTGGCCGGCGCCATCTTTGCTGAAGCTCGTTTTTATAGTTTTATGGATAGCTATGAACAAACAATTTTGTTCTGTTCAGTGCCTGCGCTAGCAATTTTGGGTTGGGCATGGAAGCCATTAAGAACTTTGATGATCGGTTCTACGATGCTGACTTTCTTGGCTATTTATTTCTATCAAACGCCAGAAGGTGGTGCTCTTGCTAGAGCAGATCAAGCTTTCTTTTTGAAGTACATGCTATCTAGCCAGTCGGCAATTTTATGGATGAGCGTGTTTTTCTGTTTCAGCACACTCTTTTACACCTTGAATTTGTTTTTCCGTTCGCAAAATATGGGTTCAACAGGATCTAAGTTTTGTTGGGCAGCTGTTTACATTGGCTTAACCGGCATGTTGGTGCGTTGGTATGAGTCTTATTTGATGGGTGCCGACATTGGCCATATACCAATTTCTAACTTGTATGAAGTGTTCATTCTTTTCTGTTTGGTAACAGCGCTATTTCACTTGTATTACGAGGCAAAGTACAAATCTTTGGTTCTTGGCTCTTTTGTTTTATGGATCATTGCTGCAGCCGTTGCTTTTATTCTTTGGTACAGCGTTACACGTGATGCGCATCAAATTCAACCATTGGTGCCAGCCTTACAAAGCTGGTGGATGAAGATACACGTGCCAGCAAACTTTATTGGTTATGGCACATTTGCCATTGCGGCGATGTTGGGCGTTGCTTATTTGCTCAAAGCAAAAAATATCTTGGCAGATCGTTTGCCAAGTCTAGAGTTGCTTGATGATGTGATGTACAAAGCAATTGCTGTTGGCTTCGCATTCTTCACCATCGCAACGATTCTTGGTGCTTTGTGGGCAGCAGAAGCCTGGGGCGGTTATTGGAGTTGGGATCCAAAAGAAACCTGGGCCTTGATTGTTTGGCTTAACTACGCAGCTTGGTTGCACATGCGTTTGATGAAGGGCTTAAGAGGTGTTGTGGCTGCCTGGTGGGCGATTGTTGGTCTTTTTGTCACGACCTTTGCGTTCATTGGTGTGAATATGTTCTTGTCAGGTCTCCACAGTTACGGAGCGCTTTAAACAAGAAATCATCAAAGCTCGGTACTTTGATATGTATGCCAAGTAGCCTTGCTACTTGGCATATTTTTTAATTAGGTAATAGTCTTTCGTTAGCAAAGAGACTTTCAATCGACTCTCGCTCACGAATCAAATGAATCGTTGAGCCATCCACCATCACTTCTGCTGCTCTACCTCGGGTGTTGTAATTTGAACTCATGGTAAAGCCATAAGCACCCGCTGACAAAATAGCCAATTGATCACCAGCTTGAACATTCAGCTCGCGATCTTTTCCAAGCCAATCACCTGATTCGCAAATAGGACCGACAACATCACAAGTCATATTAGCCGCACTTGATTGCTTTACTGGAACAATGGCGTGATAAGCCTCATACATGGCGGGACGCATTAAGTCATTCATGGCTGCATCAACAATACAAAAATTCTTTGTCTCACCAGGCTTGATGTATTCAACCGTGGTCAACAAAAGACCTGCATTACCAACCAATGATCTACCTGGTTCAAATAACACTTCAAGATGTCCATAACCTTTTGCTTCAATGTGATTGAGCAATGTGTTGGCAAATTCGGTGATTGCTGGAGGGGTGTCATTAGCGTAGTTGATGCCCAATCCACCGCCGATATCCAGGTGATGAATGTTGATGCCGTTATCGCCAAGTGATTTGATTAAATCTAACACTCGATCTAAAGCATCTAAATAAGGACTGATTTCTGTGATTTGTGAACCAATGTGACAATCAATACCAACAATTTTACAGTTGGCCATTGATGCAGCTTCGCGATAAGTGTTGATCACTTCATCGTAAGCGATACCAAACTTATTACCCTTCAAGCCTGTTGAAATGTAGGGGTGTGTTTTAGGGTCGACATCTGGATTGACTCGCAAGGAGATAGGCGCAATAACACCCAAGCTTGCGGCGACTTCATTTAATCTTGAAAGCTCGGGAATCGATTCAAGATTGAAACATTTAACCCCAGCTTTAAGTGCTGCAATCATTTCTGAGCGGCTTTTGCCAACGCCAGAAAAAACAATTTTTTTAGCCTGGCCACCAGCAGCTAAAACACGGGCTAATTCACCAGCACTCACAATGTCAAAGCCGGCGCCTAAGCGTGCAAAAACATTCAAGATGGCCAAATTGCTATTGGCTTTCATGGCGTAGTGAACTTGTGCTCGGCGCTCACCATTTGGCTTAAAACAGGCCTTTTCATAGGCATTAAAAGCATCTGTCAGCGCTTTTCTGCTGTAAACATAGGTTGGCGTACCAAATTCTTTGGCAATTTGCGATAAGGGCACATTTTCAGCAAACCATTCTTGCTGGATGATTGAGAAGCCATTGAGGCTTGGTACTGAATTCATTTGGAATCTTTCGCAGGAGGCCACTGTTTTCCAGTGGGTTCTGCTTTTTCAGGTTGAGTCGGGGCTGGGGGTATGGTTGGTAGCGTGAGAGGACCACGTATCCCGCATCCTAAGAGGGATATTGCTACACAAAGAAGCCAAGTCCTAGATACAATAAAACGCATATGAATAAGTATATAAATGATCTCTGACTATAGCATGGCCAATATAAAAATGATGAACAAAAACATAGAAACATTATCAGACGCCAGTTTTTACGCAATTGCTGAAAAAACACTGAAAGCTATTGAAATTTCTTTGGAAGAAGCTTTTCAGGAAACAGACTTAGATCTTGATATCTCAAGACAGGGTGGCAATGTTGTGAACATTCAATTTGAAGATAAAAGTGTGATTGTTGTGAACACGCAATCACCACTTCAAGAGATTTGGGTTGCCGCTAAAGAGGGTGGATTTCACTATAAGTGGGCTGGAACTCTTCAGGAGCCTCTTTGGTTAGATACGAAAACGGGTGCCGAATTGTTTAGCGAATTAAGCCGTCTCGCTAGTCAACAAGCTAAAAAAACTTTAGAAGTTAAATTTATCTAAAGTGACTTTTAATCTAAGGTTGTTGTTCTGCCAAAGAATGGGACAAAGCCAGGAATAGTCCAATCACCATCTTGTTGAGCAACGCCTGCTGGAACTGGTCGTGTTGATTCTGGCACCCCGTTAAGTGCTGTCTTCATGTATCTGATCCACATTGGTAGTGCTAAGCCGCCACCAGTTTCACGATCACCCAAGCTTTTTGGTTTATCAAAGCCCATCCATGCAACTGCAACCACATCTGATTGGTAACCTGCAAACCAGGCATCCATAGACTCATTGGTTGTACCCGTTTTACCTGCAATATCAGATCTGCCAAGGGCTGGTCTAGCTGATGCGGCCGTTCCAGATTTTGTGACCTCTTGAAGCAAGCTATCCATCACAAACGCAGTGCGTGCATCTAGGGCTCTTAGATTCGGATCACCTGCTTTTTGAGGAGTTGCCTCAAATAAAACATTTCCTTTTGCATCTATTACTTTACTGAT
>JBJOKN010000115.1:0-3873 GCA_046046075.1 Pseudomonadota bacterium | reverse complement strand
TTGGGTTCGATTCCAAAGAATGCGGGGGCACGAAGTTCACTACGTAGGTGCTGATGATACGCATGGTACTCCCATCATGTTGCGCGCCGAAAAAGAAGGCATCACGCCCAAAGAGCTGATTGCCAGTGTTTGGAAAGAACATAAAAGAGATTTTGACGATTTCTTAGTGTCTTTCGATAACTACTATTCAACTGACAGCGCTGAAAATAAAACACTTTCAGAAGAGATTTATATCAAGCTGCGCGATGCTGGCTTGATTGAGAAGCGCGCCATTGAACAAGCTTATGACCCAGTCAAAGAAATGTTCTTGCCAGATCGTTTCATCAAAGGCGAGTGCCCCAAGTGTGGCGCCAAAGATCAATACGGTGATTCTTGTGAAAAATGTGGTGCCACTTACGCTCCCACTGATTTGAAGAATCCTTTCTCGGTGGTCAGTGGTGCAACGCCAATCCGCAAAGTATCCGATCACTATTTCTTTAAGTTATCTGACCCACGTTGCGAGAAGTTTTTAAGAGAGTGGACTCAAGTAAAAACTCCACTTCAAGCCGAAGCCCGCAACAAAATGAAAGAATGGGTGGGTGAGCCAGGCGAGAGCCAATTGGGCGATTGGGATATTTCTAGAGACGCCCCTTACTTTGGCTTTGAGATTCCAGATGCGCCGGGTAAATATTTCTATGTTTGGCTAGATGCCCCGATTGGCTACTACGCGAGCTTCTTAAATCTTTGCCAACAAAAAGGTCTGGACTTCAATGAATGGACCAAACCAGATACAAAGACTGAGCAATATCACTTCATCGGCAAAGATATTTTGTATTTCCACACTTTGTTCTGGCCAGCCACTTTGCATTTTTCTGGCTACCGCACACCAACCAATGTCTTTGCTCATGGCTTCTTGACCGTTGACGGTGAGAAGATGAGTAAGTCACGCGGTACCTTCATCACCGCTCACAGCGTGATTGAATGCGGCTTGAATCCAGAGTGGTTGCGTTATTACTTTGCGGCAAAGCTCAATGCCAGCATGGAAGATTTGGATCTGAATTTGCAAGACTTCACTGCACGCGTGAACAGTGACTTATTAGGCAAATACATCAATATCGCCAGTCGCAGTGCGGGCTTCTTAGTCAAACGCTTTGGCGGTATTGTTGATGATGCAGCGATGAGCCATCCACTATTAGGTCAATTGGCCGATGCCAAAGATGAAATTGCTGACTTATACGAAACACGTGAGTATGCAAAAGCATTGCGTCGCGTGATGGAGTTGGCAGATTTGGTGAATGGCTTTGTTGATAGCAACAAGCCATGGGAAATCGCTAAAGATCCAAGTAAAGAACAAGAGCTACAGACCATTTGCAGCATCACCTTAGAAGCTTTCAGACGCTTGACCTTGTACCTCAAGCCAGTGGTTCCTAATGTGGCTACTGGTGTTGAAAAATTCTTCAACATTGCACCAATGACTTGGGATGATGTAAACAAACCTCTAACATCAAAACAAGCGATCAATCCTTATCAACACCTGATGACTCGCATCGATCCTGCGATGATTGAAAAACTCATCGAGGCCAATCAGCAATGATGAATTTAGCGCGTTTTCGACCAAAAATCGTCAACGCCGCTAAAGGCTACAACAGCCAAACATTTATCAGCGATTTAAGCAGTGGCATCACGGTTGGCGTGATCGCACTCCCCTTGGCGATTGCATTTGCGATTGCGTCCGGACTAAAACCTGAGGCTGGCTTGATCTCTGCCGTCATTGGCGGTTTTTTAATTTCAGTTTTTGGTGGCAGCAAAGTTCAAATTGGTGGCCCAGCAGGCGCATTTGTGGTGATTGTTTATGCAATCGTTGAACGATATGGCGTAGCAAACTTAATACTCTCAACATTCTTTGCTGGGGTTTTGTTGTTCACCATGGGCTTGTTTCGTGTGGGCAACCTGATTCGCTTTATTCCTGTGGCGATCATCATTGGCTTCACCAGTGGCATTGCAGTATTGATTGGCCTATCTCAAATCAAAGATGCTTTTGGTTTGCAAATTGAGAAGTTACCTGCCGATTTTTTCTCTCAACTACATGCGTTTTATCAATACGCCAACACTGCTAGCCTATTCGCGTTTCTGATCACTCTGAGCACTTTGGTTTTGATCATTCTGTGGCCCAAAGTTAATCAGTTGATTGCTCGAGTTTGGCAACCGATCAGCTTGATTCCCGGCATCATCGTTGCCCTACTGCTAATGACTATCTTGGTGTACGTACTGGATATTCCTGTAGAAACGATTGGTAGTCGCTTTGGCGAATTGCCGAATCAAATACCCAGCCCTAAGATGCCATCCTTTGATTGGGAAACAGCCAAACAACTGTTCGCACCTACTCTCACGATTGCGATTCTGGGCGCTATTGAATCCCTACTTTGCGCTCGAGTTGGAGACACCTTTAGTGACGACAAGCACGACCCCAATCAAGAGTTGATGGGGCAAGGTATCGCAAACATGGTCGTGCCATTTTTTGGTGGACTGCCCGTCACAGGAACGATTGCCAGAACTGCGACCAATGCCAAGGCTGGAGCAAAAACACCTCTATCTGGGGTGATTCATGCGGTGGTGATTTTATTGATCATGATCATTGCGGCTCCCTTTGCCAGCCACATCCCCATGCCATGTTTGGCAGGCATCTTGATCTATATCGCCTGGAATATGTTTGATTTCACCGAATTCAAACGCTCAAAACAATTCCACATCACCTACCAATTGATTTTGCTTGGTACATTTTTCTTAACGATCATTTTTGATTTAACTGTGGCAGTGCAAGTTGGTCTGGTCTTAGCCTGCATCTTTTTTATTTACAGAATTTCATCATTGACCCAAATTGAAAAAATAGAGCTTCCAGAATCATTTACTCATGAAGATGATTTACCGCTGAATGATTCATTTGATTTAAAAAACAGTGTTGAAGCTTATGGCATTTATGGCTCTTTATTTTTTGGCGCCGTAGACAAAGTTGAAAACTTATTCAACCCTCAAGATCCCAATCGTTTGATACCCAAGGTGATCATTTTGGAGATGCATCAATTGATCAATATCGATACCAGCGGTATTGATGCTTTGAAAGCCTTGAACAACTCCCTCAATAAGCATGGCGGCCAACTCTTGGTTTGCTGTGCCAATAGTCAACCATCTTCATTAATGGTGCGCAGTGGCTTCATTGATGAAATTGGCCCAGAGAACAGCCTAGAAACCCTAGAATTAGCCTTTGATCGAGCTAAAAAGCTCAGTGCTGACGCCTGTAAGCTAAATGTAGGCAGTTGAACTTGTTAAATCGCTACAATTGACAAACTATGGCTCAATACAAATCAAATATCACCCAATTTTTGGAAGAGTTAAAAGCTCAGAACCCTCAACTGGAGCAGGCTCAGCAAGAGGGGCGCGCCCTTTTGTGGGATAAAGCCCCAATCAGCCCAGAAGAGCAAGAACGTCAAAAAGCAGCTCGCGTTAAGCAAAAAGCATACGTTTATCAATGAGCGACTTAATTACCGCTATTCCAGATGTCACTGATGGCATGTCAGAGTCTTTCGCAAGACTCTATGGCGAGCCTTTGTTTCAGCTGCCATCTGATTTATATATCCCACCCGATGCCCTAGAGGTTTTCTTAGAGGCTTTCGAGGGTCCTCTGGATCTTTTGCTTTATTTGATCCGCAAACAGAACTTCAACGTTCTAGATATCCCAATGGCTGAGGTGACAAAACAATACCTTGGCTATATTGAACAAATTCGTCACAGCAATCTAGAGTTAGCCGCTGAATATCTTTTGATGGCCGCGATGTTGATTGAAATTAAATCGCGCATGCTCTTGCCAATGAAAAAAGCTGACAGCGATGAAGAGGT
>JBJOKN010000114.1:0-3886 GCA_046046075.1 Pseudomonadota bacterium | reverse complement strand
CTGCCATTGGCCTCACCGACGACGTAGCTCTGATTTTATGGCTGTTCAATGCCATCGGCGACGACTTGGAAGCGTTCAGAGTTTGGGAAAGAAAGCAAAATACCATCGAAATTGGTTAGATTTTAGAATTTTATCGTAATTTTGTGTAAACTATAAATAACAATACAATGATTTTAACAAACATATTCCTGTTTTTGGGTAGCTTGGGCGGCTCAGAAATGATTTTTATCGGTCTTATCGTTTCTCTGATTATCTGCGAGGTCAAGCCTCACGCTAAATGGCTAGCAAGCACTTGGCTAGTGGCATTGCTGGGCATCGGTGTTTGGCCATTTTTATGGTGGCTCTCTGACCTAAGTACAGTTCAAATGCAAGCTGCTTGGCAAGCTTGGTGGAGCAATGAAGCTATACAGCTAGTTATTTCTGGCAAATCATCGGGATTTTTAGCCAGAAACCTACCGCTTTATGCCTGGCCCGTTTGGCCTTTGGCTTTATGGAGTATTTGGTTTTGGCGCAAAGGTGCCAATAATCCATTGGGTGGTATTCGTAATCCAAATATGGCATTACCGCTTGGCATTGTGATCGCGGTATTGGTCTATCTCACTCACCTCCAAGCTCTGAGCGAACAATCTTTGCTATTGATCATTCCACCATTGGTTATTTGGGCATGTTTCAGTCTACCCATCATCAAGCGCAGTGTGATTAGCTTCATTGATTGGTTTGCTTTGCTCACATTCACTTTAGTTGGAGCATTCATTTGGGTCATGTGGTTCGCGATGACGACCAATCTCCCTGCAGGTCTTGCAAGAAATATTGCTAAGAAAGTACCAGGCTTCGTTCCAGAATTCAGTTGGCTGGCATTGATTGCAGCCATCGTGGTGACAGCCTTATGGGTAAGTGTTGTTAAGTGGCGAACATCCAGAGCACCAAAAGTAATCTGGCGCGCAGTGGTGATCTCTGCGGCTGGTACAACTTTAACTTGGGTTTTACTGATGACCCTTTGGTTACCCACGATTAATTATGCGAAAACATACCGTGATGTAGCGCAGCGTTTAGTACAAGTGGTGCCACCTCAATCACTTTGTATTAACTCAACTCATCTTGGTGATGGGCAGTTAGCCTCATTTATTTACTTCACAAAACTAAAATTCAAAGATGATGTCAATTGTGATCTATGGATCAGCAATCAACCTGGCGAAGCTAGAAAGAGAGCAAAGCAATTGAATAAAAATCTTGAGCTCATTTGGGAAGACCGTCGCGTGAGCGATCGTTCTGAACGATTAAGACTGTACAAAGTACTGAGTCATGCTCAGTAATCTCAAGCGAGATATCCCCCGCCTACTTTCTTTAGCTGGCCCACTATTGGTTGGCCAATTGGCTGTGATTGCATTTGGCGTAATGGACACCGCCATGGTGGCAAGATACTCTACTGATGACTTAGCTGCCCTTGCCATGGCAGGCTCTATTTTTATCAGTATTTATGTTGGATTGACTGGAGTTATTTCAGCGCTTGCGCCAATTGCTGGTCAATTATTTGGCGCCAAACGTTTTTCTGAGATTGGTGAAGAGGTTCGTCAAGGTTGGTGGTTATCACTTGGTCTCAGTATTTTTGGCATGCTGATTTTGATGAATCCAGGCGTTTTTTTATCGATTGCAAATGCCAGCCCTGAAGTAGAAGCAAAAGCGATTTTGTATTTACAAATTGTGGCCTGGGGCTTACCAGCCAGTTTAGCGATGAGAGTGTTGGTGGCGTTTCATAATGCTATCTCTAAACCAGCAGTGGTCACATGGCTACAAATTGGTGGTTTATTTATAAAAATTCCTCTGAATGCTTGGTTCATTTATGGTGGCTTAGGTATTGATCCTATGGGTGGGCCAGGCTGTGCTCTAGCGACCGTGATCATCAATTGGCTTTGGTTGTTAACAATGCTGGTCATTGTTTATCGCGGGAAGTTTTATCAAATATTCAATGTTTATGAAAAATTCAGCAAACCAAATGCCCACAGAATTACAACTCTATTAAAACTAGGTTTGCCAATCGGTTTGAGTTACTTGATTGAAGTCACTTCCTTCGCGTTCATGGCCTTGTTCATTGCCAAGCTCGGGACGGTGCCTTTGGCAGGTCATCAAATTGTGGCTAACTTAGGCACTGTTTTATACATGCTGCCTTTGTCATTATCGATTGCGACATCTACTTTGGTTGCCCAGTCACTGGGTGCGGACAAACCAACCTTAGCCAAAGAAATTGGGTGGTCATCATTGATTTTCACAACAACTTTATGTGTTTTAGTGGGATTATTGGTGTGGATTTTTAGATATCCTTTACTCGACTTGTATGCTCCATCTGCGGATGTTCGATCAATGGCAATCCCACTGTTTTTATTCATTGCCTTCTATCAAATCTTTGATGCTTTGCAAGTAACGTCTGCTTTTATTCTGAGAGGCTATCGTGTGGCTTTTTGGCCAATGTGGATTTACGCCATCTCCTTATGGGGCGTTGGACTTGGTGGTGGCTATTTATTAGGTTTTAATTTGAGCGGCAATGTGCCAGAGATATTACAAGGTGCTCAAGGTTTTTGGTTTGCCAACAGTTTAAGTTTGGCAATTGCAGCAACCTTCTTGATCATCTTATTCAAGAGAACAGCCAAGAGATTTGAGAAAGAGCATCCTCCGGTAGAGGTCTAATGCTCTCTCTATTTTGCTTTTAAAGCATCAGATTAAGTTACCAATTATTTTGACTTAGACTCAACTGGCTTCTGAATAGAATAACCAGGTACTTGGTGACCTTTTGAGTACATGCACTGTTGGTAAGCAATGTCATAACGACGTTGTACTTCTTTGGCTGAATCATTGCCACCGGTAGCACCCATGGCAGCGCCACCTAATAGACCTACAGCAGCACCAGTACCCACATTTCGAGCACTACCGCCATCAGCCATAGCACCCGCAACCGCACCAACTGCAGCGCCAATGATGGCTGTCTTAGCCGTATTTTTAGCAGCGATCTCATCAGCCGTTGTGTTGAGTGAATTTTGAGCATAAGTACGGCATTCTTGATCATCCTTTTGGAAAACTTCAAAAGGTTTGCCAGGTGCTGGCATGATGACCAAGCTTGGACCCACTGGTGTCGATGCGCAACCCACCAAGGTGGCAGCAACTAAGGCAATCAAGCTAATTTTTTTAAAATCACGATGCATATCAATCCTTTATCAAAGCAATGGCGCACAGATATGCGCTAACAGTGTCATCATAAACGATGCCTCTATACCCTTAACGATTGACTAGAAAATAAGATGACATCGGACAACATAAGGCATTGCGTTTGTCTGCCTTACTTAACAAAAAGTATAGAATGTCCCATCTCAAAAATTTACCGTCAACATGCAGCGACAAGTCCTCAGGCTAAATGTAAGCTCCCTTGCAATATTAATTATGGCAACAGGCTTATCTTTACCTGCTTCAGCCATCGATCTACAGCCTGGTGATGCCACTGCACCTCCTCCTGGTTTGCGCAGTATTCAACTTTCTTATTTAAACGCAGAGAGAGTTGGCGCTAGCAATGCAAGAATTGATCAAACTCAAGTTCAATTTCGTTACACGCAAGCCTTTGAGCTGAATAACAAACCTGCTTTGTTTTATCTTCATACTGGCAGCGGTAAAAATCAGCCGGCAGGAGCTCTTGCCTCATATGCCGCTGATAACGGAACGATCGACACCACACTGGTTTTTGCCTACTGGCCATACGTTGATAGAGCCTCTAAAACCTATGTTGGAGTAGCAGGATATTTGATCACACCAACTGGTAGCTACTCAAGCGATCGAGCCATCAATATGGGTGAAAATCGCTATCGATGGGCTGGTCAAATCGCCTATCAAACCAGAATTGCTC
>JBJOKN010000004.1:0-15861 GCA_046046075.1 Pseudomonadota bacterium | reverse complement strand
CACATCTGAGTCGCCCGGCTCATACACGTAGGTGTCCGGAAAGAACAAGCCTTCAGGATGAGCTTCTTTAGCCTCTAACTTGCCCAGTAACTGTTTGCTCGACCATCCCTTGGCCTCTTTCTTTAACTCAGGCTGAGCATCAATCGCGGCTTTGAATTGAGCAAATGTCCAACCTTCGACCAAAGTCACGCTGAGTTTGACGCTATCGCCTCGAGCCATTTGAGACAGCACGGAAGCCAAGCTGGCTCCCTTGGGAAAATCATAAACACCCGCTTTTAAATTCTTTGCCAAGAACAATGACCTGGCCACTAATTGAACTCTCCAAACTGATACATCAAGACCTTGGGCGGCCATTTGATTAGCCACACTCGATACATTTGATTTTGGATTAATCTTTACCCTGAGGACGTTCTGTGCACTGTTTTGGGTTGTACCGGGCGCATCTTTGGGAACTGCTGGTGCGATGAAAGCCACATAAGCAATCGTGAGCGCCATGACCAATCCAAGTGCCAGGACTAGCTTGAGTAAAAACTTAATAAAATTAGGTATATAAACAAAGTTCATAGGGCACTATGATAAAAGCTTATTGATAAATATAAATAAAAAACCAGAATATGTCGCACGCAAACACTAACAACTCGAATACCTGCTTCACTCTCCTCAATGACTGGTCTTGTATCAGTGTGATTGGCCCAGACGCTGTTGATTTTTTACAAAACCAACTGACTAACAGTGTGAAATCAATTGCGAACACCCCAGCGGCATCGATTGCACTTCCTCACCAGCAGAATCGCTTTGCAGGCTATTGCTCCGCCAAGGGTCGTTTAATGGCCAATTTTTGGATCATGCGCCAAGACACCCCTGTGAATAATGAGAGCAATGAGTCGCAGCCAGCGTTTTATTTATTCATCTCAAAAGACTTGGCCGCCTCTTTGGCCAAACGCTTGAGCATGTTTGTCTTGCGCTCCAAGGTGAAAGTTCTTGATTTAACAGAGTCGATGACTGTCTATGGTTACGCAACAGAATCCAACGCGTTGACTGAAGAGTTCAAAATGATGACCAGCATGGTGGGCGTCCTCGCCGCAGAACTCCCTCCCGTGAACATTTATCAAGTCCAGACCAAACGATATCTGATGGCCGCCCCGAAAAATCAAGTCATGGGTGATGGTCATGATGAGGCTCTTCAAGCTTGGAATTGGCTGGAGATCCAAAGTGCCATCCCACGAATCACTCAAGCCACTTTTGAACAATTTGTGCCACAAATGATCAATATGGAATCTTTGAAAGGCATTGATTTTCAGAAAGGCTGTTACCCAGGCCAAGAAGTTGTGGCAAGAAGCCAGTACCGGGGCACGATCAAACGTCGCTTACAAGTAGCGCACATCAATCATCAGGCCAACATATTGCCTGGCACTGAAATCTTCCACAGTGATGATCCATCACAACCCTGTGGCATGGTGGTCTTGGCTGCCTCTCATCCTCTTGTCTCTGACCGTGTTGATGTCCAAGTTGAATGTAAATTAGAGGCTCTTCAAACAGGATCAGTGCACCTAGGTTCTGCAACAGGCCCTGCCTTGAGCTTCTCTGCATTACCCTATCCTTTGATTGAAATCTGATTAAAGCCAAAACACCAGTATGTGTTTAGTTCTGACCTCATGGCAATCGCACCCAGACTACCCTTTGGTGGTCTTGGCGAATCGTGATGAGTTCTATGAGCGTGCCACTGATGCCATGCACTGGTGGAACGATCATCCGCACATTTTGGCTGGACGAGATCTCGCTGATGTCAAAGGTCAGGCCGGCACATGGATGGGATTGAGTAAAACTGGTCGCTTTGCGGCTCTCACCAATGTTCGTGCCCCGAGCGAGAAAAATCCTGATACACCAACTCGTGGAGAAATCACCGCCAGCTTTTTAAAAAGTGATCAAGCACCTGAGCAGTTCATCACTGCTCAAGGTACAAGCTTTGCTCGTTACAACGGCTTCAATTTACTAGCGACTGATTTATCAAAAGAAACACCTTCTTTGATTTGGTTCAGTAATCGCGTGCAGATGGGCCAGACTTTGCGCCCAAGGAAAACCATGAACCCTCAAGCGTTAACACCGGGCATTTATGGTTTATCCAATGGCATGCTCGATACTCCATGGCCAAAAGTACAACACCGTGTGGGTGCCTTTGCACAATTATTAGCAATGGATACGGGACAATTCAAACGAGCGGAGAGCTATTTGCGCATCATGGAAGACATGACGCAAGCCCCTGATGAATATTTGCCTCAAACAGGTGTCTCTTATGAATGGGAGAAAGTTCTATCTTCAGCTTTCATCAGAACACCAAACTATGGCACTCGCTCAAGCTCACTGATTCGGGTCCGCAAAGATGGACACTTTGAAGTAATCGAAAAGCGCTTCGATGCTGATAAAGAAATCGGCACTCAATTGTTTGAGGGGCAATTAGAGAACTTTCGACAAGCCAGCTCTCTTTAATGATCAGTAGACAGAACTACTTAGCTTGTCTAATCGGTAATTCCTTGAAGTACTTGAAAGTCGCACTGCCCATACAACAAATACGATCACGCTCATCGTAGAGTTTGGCTTCAACAAAAGCCATGGTTGGGGTTGCATGAACTGTCTTTGCAGCAACTCGCACGATGCCCTGGGCTGCTTGCATGAAATTAGCTTTAAGCTCAATGGTGACCACACCACGGCCAGCCTCATCAGATGCTCTGGCTGCTACAGCCATTCCAACATCCAGCAAAGTCAATAAAACACCACCGTGAGCCACCTCCCAACTATTCTGGTGCTCAGGCTTCAGAGATAAGACCACCTCACCCTCACCCAATTCTGCGCGCAGACAGCGCACACCCAATAGTTTTAAAAATGGAACATCCAGTTCCACGCCCAGTTCTTTGAGTTGTTTTTGATCCATAGCCATATATTAATCGGGGTTATCCAGGGCTTAGAGAACTTTTCTGCAAATATTTGAAAAGCTACCTAGAATGAGGCATTAGAAAAATTATTACTTATGCCCTTTCATTTACCTGCCAGTGACTCTTTAGCACTGGTACAAAACCTCCAGCCGACACCTATTCCAGACCCTTATTGGGTGGGTTTTTCTGAGCGCGCTGCCCAGACTCTAGGTATCCCTTCTCAGAATGGCTTACCTGTCGATCCTGCTTGGCTTCACGTCTTGGCTGGTAATCAGACGCAAGTAGGTGATCATTTGTTCAATCCCTACGCCACCGCCTACAGTGGTCATCAGTTTGGTGTTTGGGCTGGTCAGTTGGGCGATGGTCGTGCGATTTATTTGGGTGATGTGAATGGTCAAGAGCTGCAACTCAAAGGTGCCGGTAAAACAGCTTATTCAAGAATGGGTGATGGTCGAGCTGTCTTACGCTCCTCCATCCGAGAGTTTTTATGCAGTGAAGCCATGCACGCTTTGGGCGTACCCACATCAAGAGCTTTGGCTGTCGTTGGATCAGACATGCCCGTGTTTCGAGAAACCAGAGAAACGGCTGCGGTTTGTGCACGCCTAGCTCCCAGCTTTCTTCGGATTGGCCACATTGAACACTATGGCCAAAATCACATGCATGAAGAATTGCGCCAGACCCTCGATCATCTGATCAAGCACCACTATCCTGAATGCGCCAATAGCCCCACACCCTATTTGAACCTACTCGAGCAAATTGCTTTGCGCACGGCTCGCATGGTGGCTCAATGGCAAGGATTGGGCTTTTGCCATGGGGTCCTGAACACAGACAACACCAGTTTATTGGGCTTGACCTTGGACTATGGTCCTTTTGGTTTTTTAGATACATTTCAGATTGATCATATTTGCAATCACTCTGATCACGGCGGTCGCTATGCCTATCATCGCCAAGCAGAGGTCTTGTACTGGAACTTGTATTGCTTGGCCAGTGCGATGCTTGAAGCTTTACAAGAAGAACTCCACAGCTCTTTAGGCTTGGACCAAGAAGCAGCCATCAATAAAATCAAAGATACCTTGGACTGCTATAACCGAGAATATGCAGCCAACTGGCAAAACTTGTTCAGACAAAAATTAGGCTTAGGTATTGCAGATAGCAAGGACGTCGCTTTACTCGAAGAACTGTTACAGGGTTTGCATCACCAACAACTGGATCACACCCTCTTTTTTAGAAATCTTTCTGAAGGTCAAGATTTACCAAAATCATTAGAAACTTGGGGGCAGAAATACCAAGAACGTTTGAGCATTGAAAAGCTCTCTAAAGATCAGCGCTTAGAGCAGATGCGCCAAATCAATCCTAAGTATGTTTTGCGCAATCATTTGGCTCAAAAAGCGATTGAATTAGCCCAGAAAAAGGACTTCTCGGAAGTGGCTCGTTTATTGAAGATTCTTGAGAATCCTTATGAGTCTCAAGCAGTGTCTGAGGACTACGCCATGGGTCCTCCTCCTGAATTGGCTCATTTGGCCATCAGTTGTTCTTCATAAATGCTTTAAGTAAAGATTCAGACCATCACTCGTACAATGAACCTATGAAGAAAACCGATCAAGAATACCAAGCCACCTTGAGTGATATTGAGTACCGTGTCACCCGACAAGCTGCTACTGAATACCCTTTCAGTGGGCGCTATTGGGATCATTGGGAAGCTGGTCAATATGACTGTGTGTGCTGTGGCACACCTTTGTTTGCTTCTGACACCAAGTTTGATGCTGGCTGTGGCTGGCCGAGTTACTTTCAGCCTTTGAATGCCGATGTGATCGCTGAGCACAAGGACATGACACACGGCATGATCCGCACAGAGGTTCGCTGTAAAAATTGTGATGCCCACTTAGGTCATGTGTTTGAGGATGGTCCAGCCCCAACAGGTTTAAGGTACTGCATCAACTCAGCATCGTTAAAATTCAAGGATGAAGCTTGATCAGTCAGCTGTGATCAAGTTAAACCAATAAAGTACTTATTAAAAAAGAGAGTTATGAAATTTTTATTTGATTTACTGCCAGTTATTTTGTTCTTCATCGCATTCAAGATGGCTGATATTTATGTCGCCACTGCTGTGGCAATTATTGCCACGATTGCTCAAATTGGCTGGTTAGGTTTGAAATATCGAAAAGTTGAACCCATGCAATGGGCCAGTTTGGGCTTGATCGTGGTCTTTGGTGGTTTAACCATCGGTTTACATGACAAGACTTTTATTCAGTGGAAGCCCACTATTTTGTATTGGTTGTTTGCTGTCGGTCTTTGGGCCAGCGTGACTTTCTGGAATAAGAATTTGATACAAATGGCGATGGGTCAACAAATACGTTTTAAGCCTGAAGCTGAGCAACAACTCTGGCCCCAACTGAATGTGGCTTGGAGTTTGTTCTTTTTGTTCATGGGTTTATTGAACCTGTATGTGGCTTATCAATTTGATGAGGCTACTTGGGTGAACTTTAAGTTGTTCGGAGGTATGGGGCTCTTATTTGCTTTTGTGGTGGCCCAGGGCTTTTGGCTGAACAAGTTCATTGATCAAGAGGAAGCCTAAAATCATGACCAGCCTTTCCACATCTAAATCTCCCCCTGCACCCAGCTCTATTTCTATAGCACGCATGGAGAAGTACGAGTTGGCTCTAAAGGAAGCCTTGCCGATTGAGTCATTAAAGATTGATGATGAAAGTTACTTGCATGCTGGTCATGCTGGGGCTCAGGGTGGCGCAGGACATTACCGCATCTTCATCAAGTCCCCTGCTTTCAATGGTTTGCCTCGGGTACAGCAACATCGCCTGGTGTATGATGCTTTATCGGCTTGGATGCCCCATGAAATCCATGCTTTAGCAATTGTGATTCAATAATTTATTGGCTTTATTAACTTATAAAAAATCTTAAAACATCATGAAGAAATTACTCCCTACTTTGGCCCTGTCTGTTGCAGCCACCATGACCATCACGGGCGCTTTGAGCACCCCTGCTTTGGCACAAAACGCGGCGGTTGTTAACGGTAAAGCCATTCCAAAAGCAAAATTAGATAAATTGATCGCTAATTCTGGTCAAGGCAGTAATCCTGAGTTGCGTGAGCGCGCACGCGATATGTTGATCACCCGTGAGTTGATCAATCAAGAAGCCATCAAACGTGGCTTGGTGACCAATGACAACATCCAAGAACAACTAGAGCAAGCTCGTTTGAATATCTTGGTGGGTGCCGTGTTTGAAGATTACATCTCTCGTGACGGTGTATCTGATGCTGAGCTCAAAGCTTCTTATGATCAGATCAAGTCTCAGTTTGAAGGTACTGAATACAAAGTTCGTCATATCTTGGTTGAAAAAGAAGCCGACGCTAAAGCTTTGATTGCAAAAATCAAAGCTGGTGAAAAGTTTGAAGATTTGGCCAAAGCAAGTTCCAAGGATCCAGGTTCTGCTGTTAATGGTGGTGATTTGGATTGGATGACACCACAAGCTTTGGTTCCAGAGTTTTCTAAGGCGATGGTGGCATTACAAAAAGGTCAGATGACCGACAAACCTGTGAAGTCACAGTTTGGGTTCCATGTGATTCGTGTAGATGATGTTCGTCAAGCCAAAGTACCAGATTTGGCTGAACTCAAGCCTCAATTGATTCAGATGATGAGTCAAGATCAAAACTGGCAACGTGCTAAGTTTGATGAAATGCTTAAAAGACTAAAAGCCAAGGCAAAGATTCAATAAGCTGAAGTTTTTTAGTTGAAGCCCTACCAAGGTAATCACAAAAACCAAAGCCATCTTTTTTAAATAAGATGGCTTTTTTAATTGAGTCAATTGAAAGAGATTTTTCATGAGCTTGCATCGACAATTACAACAATTAGCGGCAAACAATCAGAGCATCAAGGTGGGTTTGATTGGTGCGGGTAAATTTGGTTCGATGTATTTATCTCAAATACCAACCACCCCCGGTGTGCAGTTGGTGGGTATTGCGGATTTGTCTCCGGCTGGGGTTAAGAAGAATTTAGAACGTGTTGGCTGGAAAGATGAGCAATCGAATGCCAAGTCTTTGGATGATGCGATCAAGACTGGGCAAACGCATATTTCTGAAGATTGGCAATCCTTGGTGTCTCACCCAGCCATTGATGTGATTGTTGAATGCACGGGTCATCCGATTGCAGCTGTGGACCATTGTCTATTAGCGTTTGCTAACGGCAAGCATGTCGTGAATGTGACTGTTGAAGCAGACGCATTTTGTGGGCCCTTATTGGCTCAGAAAGCTCAAGAAGCTGGTGTGGTGTATTCCTTGGCTTTTGGCGATCAACCTGCATTGATCTGTGATTTGGTGGATTGGGCCAGAACCTGTGGCTTTCCAGTGGTGGCAGCTGGTCGTGGTCATAAATGGTTGCCTCATTTTTCAGAGTCGACCCCAGAGACTGTTTGGGGCAATTACGGTTTAACACCTGAACAAGCCACACGAGGTGGATTAAACCCAAAAATGTTCAATAGCTTTTTGGATGGTTCAAAACCATCGATTGAGAGCACTGCTGTAGCTAACGCCACAGGTCTATCAGTGCCGAGCAATGGTTTGCTCTACCCTCCGGCAAGCGTGGAGGATATTCCGTTTGTGACACGCCCGATTTCAGAAGGCGGTGTTCTAGAAAAGAAAGGCATGGTTGAAGTCATTTCTTCTCTGGAAGCGAATGGTAGAAAGATTCCTTATGACATTCGCATGGGTGTTTGGGTCACCGTTGAGGCTGAAACGGATTACATCAAGAATTGTTTTGAAGAATACAACGCGCACACCGATCCAAGTGGCCGATATTTCACACTTTATAAACGTTGGCATTTGATTGGTTTAGAGGTTGGTATGTCTGTAGCGAGCGTGGCACTTCGTAAAGAAGCCACGGGCGTGGCTCATTGCTGGAATGCCGATGTGGTGGCCACTGCTAAGCGAGATCTAAAACCAGGAGAAATCTTGGATGGCGAAGGTGGCTACACCGTTTGGGGCAAGTTATTGCCGGCAACTAAATCTGTAGCCATGGGCGGCCTGCCTTTGGGTCTGGCACATGACATCAAGCTGATACGTCCAGTGAAAAAAGGACAGTCATTGTGTTGGGATGATGTGGCTGTTGATACCAGCACTCATGCCTATAAGATCAGACAAGAGTTAGAAACCAAGTTTAAGTAACTCTGTTAATCGGAACTTGAGTTGAGATATTCGCCCTCTTCTAAGCCAAGATAACGCCCTACTTTTTTTGCTACTTGTACTTTGTGATGAGCGGAGAAGAAATTAGAGGTTTCGCCATTTTCTAGTTGAATGATGTGTTTAGCGACTAAAACACACTCTTTCGCAAGCTCCGCTTCAGTGAGATTTTTTTCGATACGGGCTTCTTTTAATCTTTCTCCATCAATGATTGGCAAAGGCTGATTGTGTTGTGGCGAAAGCATTTTATTTTTTGAATGGGTATTTGATTTGACTTAACAAATCTTTGGCTTCGGTGACCTCTTCAATTTCACCAGTGTTTTCAATTTTCTTGACCATCAAGCCCAGAATTTCTGCGCCATGCTCAATGCCCAATAAGCCGTAGTGAATATCGCCTTTGACTTTGGATGTCTCATGAAGTTCGCATTTTTCGCGTGCGTAGATATTGCCATCAACCTGTCCATTGACGAGCACCCTGTGAGCACGAACATCCCCATGAACCAAACCTGTTTTACCAATGGCTACTGTTACTTGTGTACCAGCGGGAGATTCAATTGAACCATCAATGGTTCCATCCAAGCGAATGCTTTTATTAACCACCATGCGGCCATCGATTTTTGTGGCAGAGCCAATCAATGTATCAAAGGACTCCAAAGAGTCCGATGAATTCATTTTTTTAGTTTTATTGAATAGCCCCAAAACGTGTCCTCGATACATTAATATTGAATGAAGTATCAACAATGTAGGACTTTACAGACTCATATGCAATTAGCCATTGAGTCAATTAAATCAATGACTTATTGTGCTTCGCAACAAGCTTATAAGTAATATAAGGGGTTACTTACTTTTGGCAGGAACACTCACAAAGGACATCTTCGTTACACCATTGGCCTGGGCAATTGCCATGATTTCTGCGACACGACCATAAGGAACCGCTTTATCAGCACTCACCTGTAGCTGAAACTGTGGTGTTGATGATTGCTGTTTGAGCTCTGATGCTAAAGCTTGATCATTGATGGCATTACCCTGAAAAGTCAGCTGTCCACTGGCTTCAATCACCAACTGAGCATTCTTGGCTTGATCTTGTTGAGCAACCGCTTGGGTTTTTGGCAGATTTACCTTCATGGATTGCGGAACGATCATCGGGGCTGTCACAATGAAAATCACCAGCAATACCAACATCACGTCAACCAAAGGTGTGACGTTGAGTTCTGCCATCAAGCCGTCATCTGATCCACTTTTTGTTTGCATAGCGGTCTCTTTTACTTATTTGATTGATGAATTTCACGAGAAGCCAAACGCAAGAAGTCTTCGGTGAAACCATCAAGTTCTGTGACCCAGATTTTCATTTTGCGCAGGAAGAAGTTATAGAACAAGACAGCTGGCAAAGCCGCTGCAATACCAACAGCTGTAGCAATTAAAGCTTCACCAATTGGACCGGCTACTACATCAATACTTGCCTGACCACTGGCGCTGATACTTTGCATCGCAGCCATAATGCCCCAGACTGTTCCAAATAAGCCAATGAATGGCGCGGTTGAACCAATAGAGGCTAATTCAGCCATACCTTTTTCATGGCGACGAAGGATTTTCTGAATTTCTTGTCTCATCGGACGCTCAAGCACTTCATGAATCTCTCCGGCAAACTTGAGACTGCCTGGATTTTTCTGATAGTCAGCAAATTGCTCAAAACCAGCCATCGCAAGACCAGCCACATCCCCTTTTGCATCCTTCGCGATGGCCTGCCCTTTCTCCCAACTATTGGCGTTCCAAAAAGTTTGATTGAATTCTTGCGTTTCTGAAGCAACTTTTTTCAAGAGTTTGATTTTTAGAATAGCAATCGACCAAGTAGCGATGGACAAGGCAATCAAAATGACTAAAACCAAATGAACGATGAAGGAATCCATGGTGCTCTTTCTTTATTGATTAATTTCTGTATTAAATAACTTATAAATACTTTAACGATTTTTAAGACTAAATGTAATAGGTATTCTCACAGCTTGAGTGATGATCACACCATCTTTTCTAGCGGGCGTGAACTTCCACTGCCTAACAGTTGTTAACGCAGATTGATCCAACATTTCGTTACCACTGCTTTCCAAAATTCTGACTTGTCCAGCTCGACCATCAGGCTGAACCTCAGCTATAAGAACTACCTTGCCCTCAATTCTGGCTCTAAAAGCCAATGGCGGATATGGTGGCTTGGGATTTTGTAGATATGCTGCTTTGTAATCTGCATCTGCAGTTGGGGCAGAAGCAACGGCACCAGAGCTTGGTGCTGCTGATTGAGCACTTGATTGCGGTGCTTGGGCAGGTACTGGTATAGCAGGCGCATCTTTGTCTTTTGAAGGCGGCGGTGTCTTTTCCTTTGGGGCTTCTTTTTGCACTGGCGCAGGCGTAGGTTTTGTTTGACTGACTGGACCACTCGATGCTGGTGGTGCAGCCCCTATTTCAATGGTGATATCAGGACGTTTGGTGAACTTGAAATCGGGTAGGCCAAACGAAATTAATAGAAAAAAAACTACATGAACGGAAATTACAAATCCTAAAACTCGATACGACAGATTTTTCGGTAAAGCAGAAAAATCAGAGCTCCCCCTTGATCTCAAGAGCCCTATTTGCTTGGAAAGTGTATCTAAAGGCATTTAAAGTTTTACGTAATCATTTCTAATTGGCTATGAATTAATTTTGTCACAGAGTAACGGCACAATCTTCATCTAATGCAACATCACATTTAACACTATCACCAGCATCCTCCATGCCACCGACACTGACATCGGCAATCACATCATCGTCAGCAACATCAGTAGATTTATTTCTGAACTGATTCTTAATATCTGTCAAAAGATTTAATAGGTTTGAAGGAGGCGTGATTTGATCGTAACTAATACCTGAAGCTGCAAGAGCTGACTCAGCTGCAGCACTTAATGAACCTCGTCCCAAATCAAACAACAAACCGTATGAACTTGAATCATTATTGATGCTGATTGCATTAGGTCCAAGGCCAACATTAAAGTTAACGTTGCCATTATCAGTGGTTGTGAATTTCTGCAATTGATTCGATCCTGGAGCGCCCAAAACAATGTTATCGGCCGTATAAGACTGATTGCCAGCAGTTGTCACATTACCAGCAATAGAAATAGTACCGTTGAATGTTGCAGGGTTAGAACCGATGTCACCCACTTGTGACCCACCAGTAGTTAGCTGCGTTCCCACCACGGCATCAAATGAAGCTAGAGCTTGAGTTCCACCAATATTACCTTTGAACTCTAAAGTTGGAAGTATTGTGTTATCTACAGCAATCGCTAATGCGTGCAAGGTGTGGGTATTAAGAACCGAATCATCAATCGTGCCGTCAAACACAATACTTGGATCCACTGAAATCAAAGTTCTAACAAGACCATTGGTACCATTGTTACCAATGATCACGGCTCCGGTATAAATTTGGTTTTCAAAAGTCATGATGTCTGCATTGATTTCAATTCGAGCAGCTCGGACACTTAATGTGTATAAGTTGGTATCTCGGGCATTAAAGTTCGCGTATAGCCCACGATCAGATCCAACGCGATCATTAAATGTAACGGTGCCAGTCCCTGCATTAATCAATAATGATCTTAAGTTACCTTTTGAATTACTTCCAGCGGTAATGGTGCCACCAAATAAAATATTTGAATTGATAGCTTCTAGACGAGTATTTCCATTGCCTGTAATCACTACATTACCTGTGTAGTTTTGTGCGCCAAAAGTGTAAATACTGCTAGCTAATGAAACTTGTCCTGAGTTATTCGCATCACCGATCACCCTTAGAGATGGCAAGGTGATATTGCTAGCCATGCTCAATTGACCACCATTAGAAACCAATGCGCCAGTACCCAATGCAGCTGCATTAGTCAAATGAAGTTGAGACGATCCAATGAATGTATTTCCTGTGTAATCAGTATTGCGCCCACTAATGGTCAGTATTCCAGAACCTTGCTGGCGAATTGAACCTGAACCAGACAATGTGTTTGAGAAATCAAAGTTGGTGTTGAGATTAAATACCAAATTACTGCGATTATTGATTTCACTGCTTGGTTTATTTGCATTATCGGCAGCAACTGAGTCAAAATTTACCGTGAAACCAGCAGGTATCACTACGTTATTAACGTTGGAGCGAAGTGGTACTGCATTGTTGGTCCAGTTTGCCGCTGTTGACCAATTATTGTCACCACTAAGACCTGTCCACGTAACAGTATTCAAAGAGTTAATTGTCAACCTTCCTGGGACATAAGTGATCGCGTAATTTGATAATCCGGAACCAGTGGCCAGACTTGCAATGATGCCGTTTATTGAACCCTCATATGTTCCAGCATCCTGCAAGGCTGGTGTGATTTGATTACCATTCTGCTTCAAGGTCACTGATGAAATTGAATCACCATTGATCAGTCCAGTACTTGAGAAACTTGTGTTACCAAGATTACGTGAGGTGCCATAAGTTGTGGTTTGATTATTGGCGGTAATACTCAATGCTTTTTGAGTGATACCCAAGCTAGCAGCCACATAAGTGATGTCATAGTTGCTAGCCAAGAAACCGCCAGTACCAGTGGCTAAGCTTGGGACAATTTCGTTGGCATACCCAGAATTAACGACCTGGGTGGCACTTGCAGCAAAACCATTAACACTTGTTAAAGTCACAGCTGTGGCCAACTCACCGGTTGCGAATGTACCGCTTGTTCTTGCAAAACCGGTTGAGCCCAAACTTAAATTATCACCATATACCTTCGTGCGGTTATCTGCTGTCAAGGTAATCGCGCGTGGCGTAATAGCTAAATCACCTGTGACATAGCTAAAGTCATATCCCAAGCTTGAGCTAGCACTTGATGGTGTCAAAGTATGAGTCCCTGCGACATAGAAACCAGATGAAGTGATGGTTGCAGGAGTTGTTACAGTCGCTGGGTTAACAATTGATTGTACGAGTGTGTCACCGTTCTTATAACTGCTCACTGTACTTGTGAAAGTCACAGCATTACCGTAAATGATATTTTTATCATCAGCTTTGATTGTTAAGACTGGTTTTTCACGATAGATAGCATGAGCACCAACACCCAAAGCTGCGCTGTAACTTGTCACACTTTCATCACTGTTGTAACGGAATTTACCTGAGCCAGATCCAACTAATGAAGTGACTCCAGTAGAGTCATCGATACTTCCTGTCATCAATGTGATGCGACCATTGGTTCCAGTAGAAATGGTCGCTCCGCCAGAAATAATTATATTGCCACCGGTAGTCACGCCGGCTGCAGCGGACTTGCCTGCATTGATGAATACTGCATTCTCACTTGTATCAGTGGTGCTGATGTTTTGAGAAATAGTCAAATTACCAGAAATTGTTTCAAGATGAACGGTGCCAGATGAATAAATACCGGTTGGGTTAACCGTATCCACGGTCAATGCTTGGCTATTAGAAACAAAGAGATTGCCAATTCGATTATTGGTGTCGCCAGCAGCAATAACTGAAATGCTGTTATTAACATTATTTAAATTAAAGTTACCTGTACCCTGCAATGCCAGACTCTGAGCAATAACTGAAGCTGCTTGAGTCACATCACCTGAGGCAAACAAATACAGACTGTCGTTCGAGGCAGTTACTTGATGGTTAATAGAAATGTCATCAGCATAAATTCTGATCGGGCCATTAATAAAGGTTGTAGAACCTATTGTGATGTGCGACGCATTCCCTGCCTTACCCAAAGTCAAAGATGTGAGACTCGATCCATAGGTATAGCTTGTTGCGAGAGAACTGGTGAAGCTTGTTGAAGAAGGTTCAATCACCAATGCACCATTACCTGTGAAACCAACTGTTAAAGGCGCAGCATCATTCTTAAAAATCAATGTGCCAGCTACTGCGGTTGATCCTGTGTATGTAGCTAAGCCCGTGAGAGTCAAGCTGTTTGCCCCAAGTTTATTAAGGCTACCTGTACCTGATATGGCGTTGCTGAGGCTAAGATCAGTTGATCTATCTACGGCCAATTGACCATTGTTGATGATTGCACCCGCGCCAACATTACCAGCGGATGATCCTGAACCTAAGCGAAGGATGCCTGAATTGATAGTTGTAATGCCACTAAAAGTGTTATTAGCAGTCAGAGTTAAACGTCCTGAACCAGATTTAGTCAAACTTCCAGAACCACTGATCAAGCCAGAATAGCTTGCCTCATCAGATCTGTCGAACCAAACTTGTGATCTATTTGAACTAGTAATATTTCCAAGCAAACTGCCGCTTGTGCTGCCATTACCAATTTGCAAGATGCCAGCAACTAATTCAGTTCCCCCAGTATGGGTTGCTGATCCACCGATTCTTAACACACCCTCATCACGCCATGTATTGTTCAAAATTAGTTTGCCTGATCCAGAAATTGAACCATTCAGAGTGAGGCTATATATGGAATCAATCTCTGAATTAGCACTCAAGGTGATAGAGCCATTCAGGATTTCACCAAAACCGTTGCTAGCAATAAGTTTGCCGCCATTCAAAATGATGTTGTTATTAATTTCTACGCGATCAATTTGAACTGTTGCGCCAGAGTCAATTGTCAAAGTACCACTACCAAAGATGGTTGCAGTCATCGTGCCAGCACCACCCATGAGATAACCAGCTTGAATCGTTGTACCACCTGAGTAAGTGTTGTTTTGACCAGCGAAATTCAACTGCCCTGCCCCTGATTTAACAAAAGGTCCAGTTCCAGCGATCACACCACCGTAAGTTGCTTCAATACCGCTCATTACCTCAATCACACCACCATTGGCATTATTTAACTGAATGCCTCGGTTGGCATGGATTGTGATGAAATTAGAAGCACCGCCAGTAGCTAGTCGCAGTGTGGCCCCATCCTGAATAACCAAATGAGCTGGTGTTGGAGTAGATGGAGCAGTACCTAAATTGTTATCGCTCAGAATCAGTAATGTGCCACCAAAAACCTTTGTTGCACCAGTGTATGTGTTAGCGCCTGACAAAGTGAAGATTGAGCTACCATTTTTGATCAATGAACCAGCACCACTCATCACACCACTGTATGTCGTGTCTGAACTACCATTGATGGTTAATGCGGCATTCAAATTAACCAAACCTTCACCGGCCAAAGAAGCAACAGTGTCATCAGTAGCAACAATATAAGTGGCACCAGATGCAACAGTGACCGCAGTTGCGTTATTCAATGTCCCAGTGACATTCAAGGTACCAGCATTGATATGAGTGCTACCTGAATAGGTATTTGCTGCAGTGAGTGCAAGAGTTCCTGAGCCGGCTTTTACAAAGTTAAACGCTCCAGAAATCACGCCTGATGCAGTTGACGAGCCACCAACACTCAAGGTGACGTTTGAGCTCAATACAATGTCACCATCATAAGTTTGCGCACCGCTGGTTGTTACGTTGGCACCGAGGTTACTTGTTCCAGAGACTGACAAACTGGCCGCATTGGCGATATTGGCATTTAGGTCTAAATTACCAGTGATAGCAATAGCACCTAAGCTGCCATTGCTAGTGCCACCCACAATACCGTTGAACTCGACTTCGCTCGTGCCAACGTTCATCGTCAAAGTACGTACTTCTGAATCCTTGCTGTTCAAGATATCACTGAAGGTGATCTGACTATCTGTCGTACTTAAAGTTGTATCAGCACCTAAAGTAACCGCTTCACGATAGGTTTGGATACCGGTGGTTGTGACAGAACCGCCATTGATAACAAGTGTTCCGGCACCTGTACC
>JBJOKN010000003.1:0-16064 GCA_046046075.1 Pseudomonadota bacterium | reverse complement strand
TGAGCGGATTGAGGCAATAAGGACATTTGATAATTAACATCCAACATCCGCGCAGTATTTTCAGCTCTCTCTGTATAACGTGACATCCAATAAAGATGATCAGCTGTTCTAGATAACATGAACTATCTCCCTTATATTTTTAATGTTCCAAGACCCAGGTGTCTTTGGTACCGCCACCTTGCGATGAGTTCACCACCAAAGAACCCTCCTTAAGAGCGACTCGGGTTAAACCACCTGGAGCCATGCGAACTTCTTTTCCGGATAAGACAAAAGGTCTTAAATCAATATGACGAGGCGCTATGCCTGATTCAACATAAGTAGGACATGTTGATAAAGCGAGAGTTGGCTGGGCGATATAACCCTCAGGATTGGCCTTCACTTTATCTTTGAAATCAGAAATTTCAGCTTTTGTCGAGGCAGGTCCGACCAACATCCCATAACCACCTGCTCCATGAACTTCTTTCACCACCAAATCCGCCATGTTCTCCAATACATAGCTCAACTCAGATGGCTTACGACACATATACGTTGGTACGTTTGAAATCAAAGGCTCTTCGTCTAAATAAAAACGAATCATGTCTGGTACATAAGGGTAAATAGATTTATCGTCAGCAACCCCTGTGCCAATGGCATTACAAATGGCCACGTTTCCGGCTTTGTAGGCTCTTAAAAGACCATGAACCCCCAAAGAAGAATCGGCTCTGAAAACTTCCGGATCTAAGAAATCATCATCAACTCGGCGATAGATCACATCCACCCTCTTCGGACCTTGAGTGGTTCTCATGTAAAGCATGTCTTTTTGAACAAAAAGATCTTTACCCTCAACCAATTCAACTCCCATTTGCTGAGCTAAAAATGCATGCTCAAAATAAGCAGAGTTGTACATGCCCGGAGTTAATACAACCACCGTTGGATTAATGCTTCGATCTGGCGCTGCTTGCCTTAAGGTATCAAGTAGCAAATCAGGATAGTGTGCAACTGGAGCAACCCGATGCTGGGCAAATAACTCAGGAAATAAACGCATCATCATCTTGCGGTTTTCCAACATATAAGAAACACCCGACGGAACTCGTAAGTTGTCCTCTAGGACAAAAAATTCACCCACGTTTGAACCATATGTGGCTCTCACAATATCAATCCCTGCAATGTGTGCATAAATGTTCATGGGAACATTTACACCAAGCATCTCTGGTCTATATTGAGCATTGTTCAATACTTGTTCTTTCGGTATGACACCTGCCTTCAAAATATGTTGCTCGTGGTAGACATCGTGTAAAAACATATTCAGTGCGGTCACTCGTTGACGCAAACCAGTTTCCATGCGACTCCACTCGGAAGCCGGAAAAATTCTTGGAACAATGTCAAAAGGAATCGTTCTTTCAGTGCCGGCACTTTCACCGTATACGGCAAAAGTGATCCCAACACGGCGAAACATCAAATCTGCTTCTTCGCGCCTTGCCTGAAGATACTGATCACCCTGACCATTCAACCATTGTGAGAATTGCTGATAATGGGTCCTAGAGAATTGAGCATCCTTGAAGTTTCTTTGAACACCATCTAAGGACATTTCATCAAAAGGTAATTGATGTTCTTTTTCTATCACCATATTGCTTTACTCCAACTTCTCAACGAATGACTATTGATGCCATGATCGACGCTGCGATTCACGCCAATCTTTTCTAGACCAATGCTTCCCCTTGAATTCCCAAATTTGAGCGCCGGTACGAACAGTCTCAAGAATTGGAATTTGACGCTCAACGTATCTCTCAACCACTTTCTGATTAGGATGACGGTATCGGTTCCGATATCCGGCTTGTGCGACTGCCCATTGCGGCTTGATCGCATCAAGAAATATTTGAGAAGAAGAAGTAGCACTACCATGGTGCGGTATAAGCAAAATAGATGCCAATTCACCAGAAGGCTTATATTCATTGGCAATGATTGCCTCACCCCCTCGTTCAACATCCCCAGTTAACCAAAATGAATACTGGCCATTTGTTACCTCGATGACACAACTTAGTGCATTCGGTTTACCAGAATGGTGCACGCTGGCAAAGGTCATTTCTGAGCCAGGATGCCAAACCTTGAATAAAACTCCGTCCCAGCGCCAACTTTGACCTGCTTGGCATGGCAATGCTGGCAATTGAGAATCCTTAGCTTTACGTACCAAAAAATGCCATTCCGGCAAAGTGCCTATTAAATCTCCAAATCTGACACCTTTCATCAAACTCAATGCGCCGCCGACATGATCGGTATCTTTGTGGCTGATGATCAGGCGATCAATGAAAGTAATACCTTCACCCCTCAAGAATGGCAGCACGTTTCTCTCACCAGCATCTGATTGAGGGGATGTTTTTGGGCCAGCGTCATACAAAAGACGTTTGGTGTGCGTTTCAACCAACACCGCGGTGCCTTGACCAATATCTAAAACTGTCACCTTGAAGTCTCCATGAGCGACATCAGGAATCCTTGGCCAAAGTAAAGGCAAACAACAGCAAAGCCCCAGCAGTCTGCTTTTATAACTCTGGGCTAGCGGTCCTGGTCTGATCGCATAAATGATCCCTGCAGTAGAAATCACAAAAAATAAAAGACTTGGTTGCGGTAGATAAGCAACCGACCAAAACCATGAAGACATTGGTTTTAAAAACCAAGCCACCAACTCCATGCATGAATGTGCGATCCACAAACATCCATCGCTGATCGGAGATGGCAACACAGCCCCCAACATAGCAAATGGCGTAACAATAAAACTCACCAATGGAATAGCGAAGGCATTTGCTAAAGGAGACACCACCGAGAACTGCGAAAACCAATACAAAGTTAAAGGTAATAAAGCAATTGTTACCACTGCTTGTACTCGAGTAGCTTCTTTGAATGACTGCCACCATTTTTGCGATCGGCTGTACCCATATTCAGACAAACCATCTTGACCAGGCATAGCAAACAAAATGGCAGCTACCGCACCAAATGAAAGCCAGAAGCCAGGTGTATAGGCAGCCCAAGGATCTAAGAAGAGAACAACGAATAAAGCCCACCACCAAATATCAAAGGCGCGAGTGATGCGACCGGTCCACAAAGCCACAGCAACAACACCCACCATGTACATGGTTCTTTGCGCTGGAATCTGAAATCCAGCAAGCCAGGTATATACCAGAGCGACCAGAAAGCCACTCAATGCTGATACCTTTTGAGTTGCACACAACATAGGCAATGAGCGGCGACGCCACAATCGATTTGCCAAAGCAGCACCCATACCGGCCAGCATGGTGACGTGCAAACCAGAAATACTAATCAAATGACCAATACCCGTTGCATTGAAGACGCGCCAATCATCTTGAGGAATCGCATTTTGCTCACCCATGACCAAGGCAATCAATACACCAACATAGGGAGCATTCTCAGGAGCAGATTTCTTGATGCGCTCACGCAAATGCCAGCGAGTTAACTCAACCAAAGTGGTAAAACTCAAATGAAAGTCATCCAATAGAAATGGCTGCCATGATCTTGGCAAACCCTTTGCGTTGGCTTTCACAGAACCGGTGGCTCCAAGGTCTTGTTGAAACATCCAGCGTTCAAAATCAAAACCGTGAGGATTCATAAGACCATGTGCTCTTTTAAGAACCACTGGTAAACGCCAGCGTTGACCAGGCTGGATATCAGGCAAAACCCCTTCGCGACGCCAACCTGGGTACCAACCTAAAGAAAGTCGATTTGGAAATTGTTTTCGATCAAGGATGATTGATTCATCTTCATGAATCACATCTTCGACTTTCAATGAGAACCTCAGTGATTGATCACCCTGATGAGGCAAACCATCAATTACCCCAGTCACCAATAATGGAACACCCTCTAATTCTTGACTTAAGTCATTACTCAAGCGTCCATGAGTCAAATAAGCAGACCAAGCAAAACCTAATAAAAACAGCACCATCATCCACAAAGATATCTTTATCTTCGGTAAGGTCGGTGTACTTAAAAATCTAAGTAGATAAATCGTGATCAGTAGACATCCTGTTATCAGGATGAGGCCGATCCACACATCGTTGCTAGGCAACTGCGGCAAAAAAAGTAAAAGAGATTCCCCGGCAATGAATGCCGTTAATAAAAAGCGCAAATTGTCTAATCTTGAAAGTTAGGTAACTGAGCAAGCAAAGTTGCCCAGCGAGGAATCACGCGCAAGGCGTTATTGGCACAGATGGCTTGAGTTTGACCAATCGATGAGGCACGAATGTCTGCAAGCACTGAAGAAATTTGAGGCAACTCCGCCGGCTCGTTGCGATGATTGACTTGTTTTGCCAACCAGGCAGGAGGAATATCTGGCGCATCAGTTTCAAGAACAATGCTTTCAAATGGCAATTCTTTGGCCAAACGTCGAATTTGCAATGCCCTCGGAAAAGTCATTGCTCCACCAAAACCCATCACAAAATTCAACTTGATGAAATGCTCAGCTTGCTGAAAGCTGCCATTAAATGCATGTGCAATACCTCCGATGATCTTTCTTGGCCTCAAGGCTTTCAAGATCGCGTCTTGAGAGCGGCGCACATGCAAAATCACTGGTAGGTTAAATTCTTCGGCAAGATCAAGTTGCTTCTCAAAAAAGAATGATTGGTGATTGGCATCCAAGTCAGGTAAAAAATAATCCAAACCAATCTCACCTATTCCGACAAAACGAGGGTCATCCAAAGCCTTTATGACTGCCTGTCTTAAAAGCTCTAAATCTTCCTCTTTTGCTTCTGGTGTAAAGATTGGATGAATACCCAAGGTGTAACAACTTGCAGGCATCAACTGAGCCGCATGATGAGCTAAATTTTTTACAGATAAATGATCTTTTGCACGAACCGCTGGTAAAAGAACACCGCTGACACCAGACTGAGCGGCTCGGGCAATCATGGCATCACGATCAAGACCAAACTCATCCGCATCGAGATGACAATGGGTATCTAAACACAAAGCCATCTTAAATAGCTTTCAATACGCCATGGTCTAAACGTAAAACACGATCACATCTCGCGGCGCGCAATGGATCATGGGTCACAATCACAAATGCAGTTCCCTGACTTTTAGCAATATCCAACATCAAATCAAAAACAGTATCAGCTGTTTCAGCATCCAAGTTTCCGGTGGGTTCATCTGCCAACACACAGCTTGGCTTCGTGACCAAAGCTCTAGCAACCGCTACGCGCTGACGCTCGCCACCTGATAAAGCTGCTGGTCGATGATCCATTCGATGAGACAAACCCACTTTAGTAAGCATGTCCTTGGCCATTGCTCTTGCCTCAATGTTATCAATACCTCTGATACGTAAGGGCATAGCCACGTTATCCAAAGCACTGAACTCAGCCAAAAGATGATGGAATTGGTAAATGAAACCTAAATGTTGATTGCGCAACTTATTCAGATCAGACTCAGAGAGATGAGCCAAGGACTGCCCTGCCAAAATAACTTCACCTTGGCTGACATGATCCAAGCCACCCAAAAGGTGCAACAAAGTACTCTTGCCTGAGCCCGAGGCTCCAACAATCGCCAACTTTTCACCAACTGCAAGCTCTAAACTGATGTCATGCAGGACTTGTACAGCCAAGTCACCCACTCCATAGGTTTTGGAAATATTTTTGGCCACCAAAGACATATTCATGCTCAATCCCTCACTCATAACGCAAGGCCTGAGCCGGTTGAATTTTGGCGGCTCTCCAGCTTGGATAGAGCGTGGCCAAAAGAGAAAGAATGAATGCCATCAAACCAACTGTGATCACATCACTGCTACGTACATCAGAAGGTAGACTGGAAATAAAGTAAATGTCGCGAGGTAAGAATTGAACCCTGAAGATTGCCTCCAAGCTTGGCACAATCACATCAATGTTCAATGAAATCAGTAGACCTAAAATAATTCCACCCATGGTACCTATCGCACCAATCATGAAGCCTTGAGCAAAGAAAATCCTTTGAATCATTCCAGCGCTGGCCCCCATGGTGCGAAGAATTGCGATATCGCCGCGCTTATCAGTCACAGTCATGACCAAGGTAGACACCAAGTTAAAAGCAGCCACAGCAATGATCAAAGTAAGAATGATGAACATCATGCGTTTTTCAGTCTGGACTGCTGCAAACCAATTTTTATTTTGTCTTGTCCAATCCTTGACCCACAGACCTGGGAGTTGCATCGACAGTTGATCAGCGACTTTGGCTGCTTGCTGCATATCATCTAATTTGAGACGCAAACCCGATGGGCCATCCAGTCTCAATAATGCTGCAGCATCCTTCCAATGAACCACGGCCAAAGTGCTATCAAATTCATAATGGCCACTATCGATGATGCCAATTAATTTAAAGGCCCTCATGCGCGGGGTCATCCCAGCAGGATTGATATCCCCTTCAGGAACCATGATGGTGATTCGATCGCCCAATTGAACGCCGAGTATTCCAGCTAATTCAGCCCCCAATGCCAAACCAAATTCACCCGGCTTAAGAGCATTGACCTGCCCTTGAATGAAATGTTTTGGTATATCAGATACCTTGCTCTCAAGATCTGGATCAATGCCTCGAAGAGCCACGCCTCGCATAACATCACTTCGACTGATCAAAGCTTGAGACATGATCATTGGTGCAGCACCAGTGACACGCTTATTCTCTTGAACTTTTGCTATTAAAGGCTGCCATTCACCCAAACCTGTCGGAGCATGAATCTCCACATGGGACAAAACAGACAACATCCGGTCACGAACCTCTTTTTGGAAGCCGTTCATGACTGATAAAACCACAATCAAGGCGGCAACCCCCAAGGCAATCCCCAACATTGATACAGACGATATAAAAGACAAAAACCCGTCTTTGGACCCTGTTTCCTTGTTTTTTCCGCCTTTTCTCCTGGCGTTGGTGTAACGCCATGCGATTTCGAGTTCAATCGGCCAGATATTCATATGAAAGAGTTTAGCTTGCTCTTGGACAGAAGGTCTAAATGCCACCTAAAATCAAGGTTATGAAATACACCCTCGTTATTGCCGATAGCCCCAATCAAGAATCATTTGATCGTGGCCTGCCCTATGAGAAGTTTTTGTTAGGTAGCCAAAATGCTAGCGCACCTTTAGAACTTCAATCGCAGGGGATTTCGGTTCACCCAGAAACATGCATTGCTCGTATTGAACCCATTCACATTCATGCAGCCAGGGACCATCTGGTTTTAACCAGCACACAAATACTAGACATCCAAGCATCAGAAGCCGACGCTCTTTTTGACTCAGTGAAAGAAATCTTCGCGGAAATGAGCACGGTCACTCACAGAGCCATGCCTCATAAATGGTTCATTGAATCTCCAGCTCTTGAGACCTTATCAACTGTCAGCACTGCACAAGCAGAAGGACGAAATATTGATCATTGGATGCCATCTGATACTTCTGTAGAGGGTGTTGCTCGTCAATGGCGCAAATGGCAAAACGAGATTCAGATGATTTGGTTCAATCACCCAGTCAATGAAGCTAGGCAAGCTGAGGGTATGCTCAGTATCAATTCAGTGTGGATCAGTGGCAATGGCAAACTAACTGATATCAAACCTGATGAGCGTCTTTTACAAGCAAAACAATGGCACAGCTCTGATGGTTGCCTGGACTTACTCGCATCTCATTTTCAAAAGCCTCATGTCACTTCACTCAATCACTTGACTTGGGGTCATGCGATATCACTGCTATCAGCAACCGATCCTGCATTACAACTGGTTTGGCAACAAGCTTGTGAAGCTTTGATCAATCATCAAATCAAAGAAATTGAATTGATTGACTTCCCAGAGGGTCAAGAAAGAGCTCAAAGAATTACCATTGAGCAGCTTCCGAAAAAGGGTTTTGCTATTTGGAAAAAACCTGTTGCCTGCTCACTTCAGGATATGCTTCGCTCATGAGCATTCAATTCAAAGAGCGTCAGTATTCTGAAAAAAGTGCCACTTGGCTTGAACAAAGCGGCACACATCCAGTTTTAGCTAAATTATTTGCTGCTCGTGGTGTTGAAAAACCAGAGGAGCTTTTACTGGAACTCAAAAACCTGATTCCACCAGCACAACTTAAAAATTGTGAATCAGCCGCAAAGTATTTAGCCGATGCGATAGAAGCGGGTAAAAAATTACTGATTGTTGCTGACTATGATTGTGATGGAGCAACGGCTTGTGCTGTTGGCCTCAAAGGCTTGCGAGCACTTGGCGCTCCTTGGAACATCAAGATTGATTATTTTGTTCCCAATCGCTTTACATTGGGATATGGCTTAACACCAGAAGTGGTTGATTTGGTCGCCAGCCTTCCTGAAAAACCAGATATTTTGATCACGGTTGACAACGGCATCGCCAGCGTTGCCGGCGTTGAAAGAGCTCAAGAATTAGGTATTGAAGTATTAGTCACAGATCACCACTTACCTGCCGACCAACTTCCAAAAGCAGCATGGATTGTTAACCCCAATCAAGCTGATTGCACGTTTCCAAGTAAGGCACTGGCTGGTGTTGGTGTGATGTTTTATGTATTGATTGCATTGCGTGCCGAGTTACGTGCTCGAGGAGTCTTCACTGCAGAAACACAACCTCGTTTAGAAAACCTCTTAGATTTAGTGGCACTTGGTACGGTGGCTGATGTCGCTTCCTTAGACAGAAATAATCGTATTTTGGTTTCAAACGGTATCAAGAGAATTAAAAGTGGGCAAATGCAAGCGGGCATCAGAGCTTTATACATCGCTGCTGGAAAAGATCCCAATCGCGCCAGCTCCTTTGACCTTGGATTCACCTTAGGCCCTCGCCTCAACGCTGCCGGCAGATTGGCTGATATGTCTTTGGGCATCCAATGTTTACTGTCCGAATCTTTTGAAGATGCATTGAGATTGGCTCACGAACTTGATCGCATGAATCGTGAACGCCGAACCATCGAGGCAGGCATGCAAGAAACTGCTCTGGCCAGTCTGGTAGATATTCAAGTGGGCGAGCAAGCCACCTTGTGCATGGCCAATGACTCTTGGCATCAGGGTGTGATTGGTATTGTTGCATCGCGGTTAAAAGAGAAATTTCATCGCCCCACCCTGATTTTTGCCCCTGGTGAGGAATCAGGACAGGCTGTTCTTAAGGGCTCTGGCAGATCTATTCAAGGGTTTCATTTGAGAGATGCCTTGGATTTAGTTTCAAAAAAACATCCTGATCTGATCTTGAAGTTTGGTGGTCACGCCATGGCAGCGGGATTGACGATAGAGGAAGATTCTTTTGAAGAATTTAAAGCTTGCTTTGAGGAGGTTGCTCAAAGCTTGATGACCCCAGAAGTTTTACAGCGCCAACTAGCCCACGATGGCAGATTAGACCCAGAGTTCATTGATCCTGAACTTGGCACCATCTTGGCCAACGAAGTGTGGGGGCAAGGCTTTCCTGCCCCGGTATTTGTGGGTGAGTTTGAGGTGTTGAGTCAGACCTTGATTCAGGAGAAACACCTTCGGGTCCAGTTAAAAGCCATTAATTCCAATGGCTCAAGCCATCCAAAATCGTTCAATGGCATCTGGTTTTCTAGAAACGCGACCCTTCCAAACCCCGCCAGATTGGCTTATCGGGTCGTTACAGACCATTATCAAGGTGTTGCCAGAGCTCAATTACACATAGAAGCTCTCGATGACCCTTTATAATTGTCCTCCATGGAAGCCGAACAATTAAATCTCATCAGCAACACCCTCGAAGACCTGCGTACACGTACGATTGAGCTTCGGAGGTATCTTTGACGTCGATAACAAAGCAGAACGTTTAGTCGAAGTTAATCAAACCCTTGAAGATCCCAAAATTTGGGATGATCCAAAGCAAGCCCAAGCTTTGGGTAAAGAAAAGAAATTGTTAGATGGTGTCGTAGGTACGATTAATTTTCTTACAGATAACATCACCTCTAGCCAAGAACTATTTGAAATGGCCAAAGAGGAAGGTGATTTCGACACAATTCTTTCTATCCAAACCGATACTGATGGCATGCGCCAACAAGTCGAAGGACTTGAATTCCGACGCATGTTCAGCAATCCAATGGATCCGAGCTCATGCTTCATTGATATTCAGTCAGGTGCTGGCGGAACTGAGGCTTGCGATTGGGCCAGCATGTTGTTACGTCAATATCTGCGTTACTGCGAGCGTAAAGGCTTCAAAGCTGAAGTGCTGGAAGTTTCTGATGGTGATGTCGCTGGTATTAAGAGTGCCACCATCAAGATTGATGGTGAATATGCCTACGGCCACTTAAGAACTGAGACCGGTGTGCATCGACTTGTGCGTAAATCACCTTTTGACTCGGCCAATGGTCGCCACACATCCTTTACCAGTGTGTTTGTCTATCCAGAAGTTGATGACTCCATTGAGATTGACATCAATCCGGCTGATATCCGTACTGACACTTACCGCGCCTCTGGCGCTGGTGGACAGCACATCAATAAAACTGACTCTGCGGTTCGCTTGACCCACGTACCAACAGGTATTGTGGTGCAGTGCCAAAATGATCGAAGCCAACATAAAAACCGTGCTGAAGCGATGTCAATGCTGAAATCTCGCCTTTACGAACATGAGTTACGTAAACGTCAGGCCGAACAAGACAAGCTAGAAGCTACTAAGAGCGATGTGGGCTGGGGCCATCAAATCAGATCTTATGTTTTAGATCAGAGTCGTATCAAAGATCTTCGAACCAACGTAGAAATATCAAATACACAAAAAGTTTTAGATGGCGACTTAGATCCATTCATTGAAGCCAGCTTAAAACAAGGCGTTTAATTATTACCATTTATCAATCATTATCACCATTCAATTGTTAGCGAAAACATCATGAGTCAAGAAGAACAACTGCCCATCGTCGACGAAAATCACATCATTGCAGAACGTCGCGAAAAATTAGCTCAATTGCGCAAAAATGGTGTGGCATTCCCCAATGATTTTGTGCCAACACATCATGCTGCTGATTTACATGAGCACTATGGTGAAATCAGCAAAGAACATTTGGCAGAGAAAAACATCAGCGTCAAAGTAGCAGGCCGAATGATGCTCAAGCGCGTGATGGGTAAAGCAAGCTTTGCAACTGTGCAAGATCGCAGCGGCCAGATTCAGTTTTATATCAATGATGCTGATGCAGGTGCGGATGCTCACAATGCTTTTAAACATTGGGATATGGGTGATTTCATCGCCGCTGAAGGGGTGATGTTCAAAACCAATAAAGGTGAACTATCGATCTTGGTAAAAGATTTACGTCTTTTATCAAAATCATTACGCCCTCTTCCAGATAAATTCCATGGTCTTTCAGACCAAGAAATGAAGTACCGTCAACGCTATGTTGATTTGATTGTTTCACCTGAGACACGTCAAACATTCTTAGCTCGCAGCAAAGCGATGTCTTCTATTCGCCATCACATGCAAGATGCAGGCTTCATGGAAGTTGAAACACCGATGCTTCACCCTATTCCAGGTGGCGCAGCGGCAAAACCATTCATCACTCATCACAATGCCTTAGACATGGAAATGTATCTGCGCATTGCCCCAGAGCTTTACTTGAAGCGCTTGGTGGTTGGTGGCTTTGAGCGTGTCTTTGAGGTTAATAGAAACTTCCGCAATGAAGGTGTGAGCCCAAGACACAATCCTGAATTCACCATGATGGAGTTCTACGCAGCCTACACCGATTACAAGTGGCTGATGACCTTCACAGAAGAGCTCATCAGAGCAGCAGCGATTGATGCTCAGGGCACCGCGAATTTAACTTATCAAGGTAAACCGTTGGATTTATCAAAGCCATTCCAACGCTTAACCATTGCTGAGGCGATTCTTAAGTACGCTCCTTTGTCGAAAAAACAGTACACCGCAGCTCAGTTAGAAGATAAAGAGTTTGTTCGCCAAGAACTTAAAAAGTCTGGCGAAGACATCAACGGACCAACGCTCAAGAATGCCGGCCTTGGAGCCCTTCAATTAGCCTTGTTTGAAGCAACTGCTGAAGAACATCTATGGGAACCAACTTACATCATTGATTACCCGATTGAAGTTAGTCCTCTGGCCAGAGAGTCAGACACAAGACCGGGCATCACAGAGCGCTTTGAGTTATTCATCACAGGTCGTGAGATTGCCAATGGCTTCTCTGAATTAAATGATGCAGAGGATCAAGCCGCTCGTTTCCAAGCCCAAGTTGCCCAAAAGGAAGCCGGAGACGAAGAAGCCATGTACTTTGATGCCGACTTTATTCGCGCTCTAGAGTACGGCATGCCTCCAACCGGTGGTTGCGGTATTGGTATCGATCGCTTGATGATGTTGATCACTGACTCACCAAATATCAGAGACGTGATTCTTTTCCCACACTTGAGAAAAGAAGATTAAAAAATCTTAGATAGAAAAAGAGAATTAAAAAGGGACCCACGGGTCCCTTTTTAATTACTTATGATTGAATCACTCAGATCAATGATTTTCTTTGGCATGATTGATTGAATACTTAGGTATTTCAATGACCAAGTTTTGCTGAGCAACCACTGCCTGACAAGACAAGCGTGACTGAGGACACAAACCCCAAGCGCGATCTAGAAGATCATCTTCCGCTTCATCTGATGGGTTCAAACTGGCCATGCCTTCACGCACAATCACATGACAGGTTGTACAAGCACATGACATCTCACATGCGTGCTCAATTTCAATATCATTTTCCAGTAATGCTTCACAAATAGTGGCTCCTGGAGAAGCCTCCAAAACAGCACCTTCAGGACAATAATCAGCATGAGGAAGAACAACAATTTGTGGCATTTTTAATTCCTATTAAATTTCTTCTATCTTTTTACCAGACAACGCTTTTTTAATACTTTCATTCATTCTACGAGCAGCAAAATCATCAGTTGCTTTTGATAATGATTCAACTGAACGTCTTAATACCTGAGTATCTTTTGTAGACTCAATCAAATCCTTGAGAGCTTTTAGCTTGCGGTTAATGACATCTAGCTCATCTTCATCAAGCAAGTGCTGATCTTCTGCTAAAGCTGCATCTACAGCCTCAATCAAACGCTTTGCATCTACCAATTCTTCTCTGAGGGCTCTATCTTGAACGTCATCAGCAGCATGACTAAAGCCATCTTGAAGCATGGTCGTGATATCGGTATCAGAAAGACCGTAAGAAGGTTTGACAGTGATATTTGCCTCAGCACCTGAGTGTTGCTCTCTAGCGGTCACAGACAGCAATCCATCTGCGTCTACTTGGTAGGTCACTCGAATTCTGGCAGCACCAGCTGCCATTGGTGGGATATCTCTGAGTTCAAACTTTGCCAGCGAGCGACAATGGTCAACCACTTCCCTCTCACCTTGTAGGACATGGACAGCTAAAGCAGTTTGACCATCTCTAAAGGTGGTGAAATCTTGTGCTCTTGCAACTGGTATTGGGGTGTTTCGTGGAATGATTTTTTCAACTAGACCGCCCATGGTTTCGACGCCTAAGGAGAGAGGAATCACATCCAAGAGCAACCACTCATCACCTTTTTGCTGATTACCTGCCAATAAATCGGCCTGCATTGCAGCACCCATGGCCACCACTTGATCTGGGTCTAAATTGGTCAATGGCGTCTGGCCAAACAGTTCACCAACGGCTCTTTGCACATGAGGCATGCGAGTGGCACCACCGACCATGACCACACCCTTGATTTCTTCTGGCGTTAAACCAGCATCTCTGAGAGCTTTCTTGGCTGCTAGGAGAGTTTTATTGACCAAATGTTGGGTCAATTCAAAGAACTGAGCCTGACTAATACCAACATTAATAACTGTGCCATCACTCAAAGTCGCGTGAACACGAGCCAAGGGGTTCTTACTGAGCTGCTCTTTGACTTCCTTTGAAGCAGTGAGCAATAGTCGTGTGTCTTTATCGGATAGTAATTGTAATTTTGCTTGCTCTAAAACCCAGCAATAAAGACGATGATCAAAGTCATCGCCACCTAAGGCTGAATCACCGCCAGTCGATAGCACTTCAAAAACACCCTTGCTTAGGCGCAAAATTGAAATATCAAATGTGCCACCACCCAAGTCATAAACTGCGTACAAGCCCTCTGAGGCATTATCCAAGCCGTATGCAATAGCTGCAGCAGTTGGCTCATTCAATAGACGTAGAACCTCAATACCAGCTAACTTAGCAGCATCCTTGGTCGCCTGACGCTGTGCGTCATCAAAATAAGCTGGCACAGTGATCACAGCACCGACAATCTCATCATCAAAAGAATCTTCAGCGCGTTGACGTAATCTAGCCAAGATTTCTGCAGAAACTTCGACTGGGCTTTTTTCGCCTGAGACTGTTTTAATTTTCAGCATGCCAGGGGCATCTACAAATTCATAAGGCATGGTTTGAGCATGCTCAATATCTCTAAGCCCCCTACCCATGAAACGCTTCACAGAAATGATGGTGTTTTTTGGATCGCCATTGGCATTTTGTAATGCTTGGTATCCAGCTTGAGTTGTACCGCCTGGCAAGTAACGAATGACTGAAGGCAATAGCTTTCTTCCCTGCTCATCACCCAAAACTTCTGGCAAAGCATTTTTCATCGCAGCAACCAAAGAATTGGTTGTTCCCAAATCTATACCAACTGCAATGCGGCGCTGATGGGGGGCAAGCGATTGACCAGGTTCGGCAATTTGTAATAAGGCCATATTTTTATTTTTTATTAATTATTTATGCTGATATTGCGTCTTCTAGTTCTGTACTGAATTTATCAATGAACAGTAAAGCTCGCAATTGCTTCGCAGCCAACTCATAATCATTGGCACCATCAATTGTCACTTCAACTTCTTTTAATAAATTCGCTCTTGTTAGTTCTACTTCTTTGTATAAATCATCTAATTTAGAAGGCTGATCTCTGACTTCGTCCAAAGCTTCACGCCACTCCATCTGCTGCATTAAAAATTGAGCGGGCATAGCGGTATTGGTTTCTAACTGTGGATCAACGCCATTCTTCGCACACAGATACAAACCCCTTTGAATCGGGTTCATGAGGGTTCGGTAGGCAGAATTAGCCAAAGCTGATAACTGCATAGAAACGCGCTTATCAGAATCACTGGCCTGGGCATGCATATCAGGGTGAACCTTTTGCTGCACAGTTAAATAGGCAGACTCCAAAGCCTGCCTATCAATCTTGAATTGGGGCTTTAGTTGAAATAAGGCAAAGTAATCATCAAACCCTGAAAGATTCGCCACAACCACACTCATCTTTTACATTAGGATTCTGAAACTTAAAACCTTCATTCAAACCTTCGCGCACATAATCAAGCTCTGTGCCATCCAAATAAGCCAAACTCTTAGGATCCACATAAACTTTGACCCCTAAAGATTCAAACAAGGTGTCTTCAGGCAAGACCTCGTCAACATATTCCAGTTGATAAGCAAGCCCCGAACAACCAGTTGTTCTAACCCCAAGACGCAAGCCAACCCCTTTGCCACGGCGCTCGATATAACGCGTGATGTGCTTAGCTGCTTTCTCTGTGAGAGTGATGGCCATGATTATTTAGCGTGCTTTTCTTTGTAGTCAGCCACTGCTGCTTTGATGGCATCTTCAGCCAAGATAGAGCAGTGAATCTTCACAGGTGGCAAAGCCAATTCTTCAGCAATCGCTGCGTTCTTGATTTCAAGCGCTTGATCCAAAGTCTTACCTTTGACCCATTCTGTCACCAATGAAGATGAGGCAATTGCTGAGCCACAACCATAAGTTTTGAATTTTGCATCTTCAATAATGCCTTGGTCATTCACGCGGATTTGAAGTTTCATGACGTCGCCGCAAGCTGGCGCACCCACCATACCAGTACCAACATGGTCATCACCTTTTTCAAATGAACCAACGTTGCGTGGGTTTTCATAATGTTCAATTACTTTTTCACTGTATGCCATTTTATTTCCTCAATTATTTTTTACGTTTATCTTTTCAGTTAATGATTAATGGGCTGCCCACTGAATCGTGTTCAAGTCAATGCCATCTTTGTGCATTTCCCATAACGGTGACAAATCTCTCAATTTAGCAATTTTGCTCTTGACCAACTCAATGGTGAAATCAACATCTTCGACTGTTGTAAAGCGACCGATGGTGAAACGAATAGAACTGTG
>JBJOKN010000192.1:0-3117 GCA_046046075.1 Pseudomonadota bacterium | reverse complement strand
GATTTGATTTTTTATACAACGGGCAGATTAACTTCCGAAATGGTGATCAAGGGTGCTCAAATGGGCATACCATTTTTATTATCTCGCTCAGGCGTTACAGCAATGGGTTTAGAAATGGCCAACAAGGTCAATATGACACTATTCGGGCGTTGCAGTGGTCAGCATTATTTAATATACAGTGGCGTTAATCGAGTAAATACAAAGGAAGTAAATGTTCATACCGCGTGATGTGATTTCAGGTTTAGTGCTTTCTGGAGGTCAAGGTCGTCGAATGGGCGGTACTGATAAGGGCTTGCAGTTATTCAAAGGTGCCCCCATGGCGATGCATACGATCATGCGTTTAGAGCCTCAGGTAGATGTAGTCAAAATTAATGCGAATCGTAATTTAGCAGCTTATGAATCATTGGGAGTTTCTGTTTTACCGGATGTGATTGGTGATTTTGCAGGTCCTTTAGCAGGTTTTCAGGCAGGCTTGGAGAACTGTGAGCATCCTTATTTGGTCACAGTACCATGTGATTCACCAAGATTTCCAATGGACTTGGTTGAGAAACTTTCGGAAGCTTTGATTGTGCAAGACTTAGATGTGGCTTATGCCGCCACTATTGAAAATGGTGAAGTAAGAACTCATCCAGTGTTTGCTTTGATGAAATCCTCTGTGACTGATACCTTGTTACCATTTTTATCTGGCGGCGGACGGAAAATAGATAAATGGTTTGAAGCCATGAAAACAAACTACGTGGTGTTCGAAGATGTTGCTGCTTTTGCCAATGTGAATACCGTAGAAGAGCTCCGAGCACTCCAGGGTTAAGTTTTGAAGCGATTGATTCTGCAGCTTTGGCGCACCAGTCCTGATCAGCCAAATCTTGCAATGACGCCATTATTGATGGCGACTACTGCAGCAGCAATGAACATCGATGTTGAAATTCATGTGATTGGTTCTAGCGTGGATTTATTCATCAAAGATAATCCTAAGAATCAGGAAATTCTTGCCCCATCCATGCGGCCTTTATCTGCATTCGTCGAAGATACGATTCGAACTGGCGTAAAAATCAAGGTGTGTAGTACAGCTCTTAGGGATAGACAACTAGAGCTCAAAGACTTGTTTGAAGGCGTGGCTGAGGTAATCGGCATGGTCAGCATGATTGACCTTGCCACAGATTCAAATACCACCGTTCTGACTTATTAAATTCTTCTTTAGGGTTTGTGAAATAAAGCAAGCTTACCCAGTTATGTCAAAATAGAGTTTATGACTATTAAATCTGACCGCTGGATCCGCCGTATGTGCGAAGAGCACGATATGATTTCCCCATTTGAGCCAGGCCAAGTTCGCCAGTCTCCCGAGGGGCAAAAAATCGTGAGTTATGGCACATCAAGTTATGGCTATGACATCCGTTGTGCTAACGAATTCAAGATTTTCACCAATATCAATAGCACCATTGTTGATCCAAAGAATTTTGACGATAAATCCTTTGTTGATTTCAAAGGTGACGTTTGTATCATCCCTCCGAACTCATTCGCATTGGCTCGCACAGTTGAATATTTCAAGATTCCAAGAAGTGTCTTGACTGTCTGTTTGGGTAAGAGCACTTATGCACGTTGCGGCATCATCGTGAACGTCACTCCATTTGAGCCAGAGTGGGAAGGTTATGTGACATTGGAGTTCTCAAACACAACCCCATTGCCTGCCAAGATTTACGCAGGTGAAGGATGTGCTCAGGTCTTGTTCTTTGAAAGCGACGAGATTTGTGAGGTGTCTTATAAAGACCGTGGTGGCAAATACCAAGGTCAAGTAGGCGTTACCTTGCCAAAAACCTAAATAAGCCATTAAAAGCCTTAAGAGGCTTATTTAGTACGAGCAGCACTCAAAGCACCTAAATAGGTGCTTTTTTGATGGATTTTCCTGTTCATCCAAGGCTTAGATGGCTAAACTGGCCTACTGGCGCTTAATTTTGTTGAAATAAATTCAGCGGTTGCTTGGTAGGGAGTTGCTATGAAGTTTCGTTTTCCTGTGGTCATCATTGATGAGGATTTCCGTACTGAAAATATTTCAGGTTCGGGTGCTCGTGCCTTGGCGCTAGCCATCGAAACTGAAGGTATGGAAGTTCTTGGTTTGACCAGTTATGGAGATTTGACTTCATTTGCTCAACAGGCTGCCCGAGCATCTTGTTTCATTCTGTCAATTGACGATGAAGAGTTTGGCGCAGGTTCAGCTGCCGAGATTGATTTAGCTCTTGAGAGTTTGCGTGCGTTTGTGATGGAAGTTCGCAAGCGCAATGAAGAAATTCCTATCTTCTTGTACGGCGAAACCAGAACTTCAAGACATATTCCTAATGATGTATTGCGTGAGTTGCATGGCTTTATTCATATGAATGAAGACACGCCAGAATTCGTTGCACGCCACATCATTCGTGAAGCCAAGGTTTACTTGGATTCATTAGCGCCACCATTCTTTAAAGCATTAACGCACTATGCGTCTGATGGTTCTTACTCCTGGCATTGCCCGGGTCACTCAGGTGGCGTGGCTTTCTTGAAAAGCCCCGTAGGACAAATGTTCCATCAATTCTTTGGCGAGAACATGCTTCGCGCTGACGTTTGTAATGCGGTTGATGAATTAGGTCAATTGTTGGATCACACCGGTCCTGTCGCTGCTAGTGAGCGCAATGCTGCTCGCATCTTTAATGCAGACCATTTGTTCTTTGTGACCAATGGTACTTCAACATCTAACAAAATCGTTTGGCATTCAACAGTGGCCCCTGGGGACATTGTGATTGTTGACCGTAACTGCCATAAATCAATTTTGCACGCCATCATGATGACTGGTGCTGTGCCTGTTTTCTTGATGCCAACGCGTAATCACTACGGCATCATCGGTCCGATTCCTAAAGAAGAATTTGACTGGAAAACAATTCAGAAGAAGATTCAAAGCAATCCATTCATTACTGATAAAAATGCCAAGCCACGTGTTTTGACCATCACGCAAAGTACCTACGATGGCGTTTTGTACAACGTTGAAATGATCAAAGAAATGTTGGATGGCAAAGTAGATACTTTGCATTTTGATGAGGCATGGTTACCTCATGCAACTTTCCATGATTTCTATAAAGACATGCATGCGAT
>JBJOKN010000113.1:0-4016 GCA_046046075.1 Pseudomonadota bacterium | reverse complement strand
ATACCGCCATGCCTTTCACGCAGGTAACCATGCTGATGTTCTAAAGCATTGCGTGCTTCAACAAATCTTGCTCTACATGAATCAAAAAGATAAGCCTTACTGGGTGATCGACACCCATGCTGGAGCTGGCATGTATTCACTCGAATCAGAGTATGCCAATACTAAAGGTGAATATCACGATGGTGTGGCTCGTTTGTGGGATCGTGATGATTTGCCGCCGGTATTGCAAGACTATTTAGATTTGGTGAGAGCTTGCAATAACAAAGGTGAGTGGACTTTGTATCCCGGTTCACCAGAAATCATTCGCCGAACCATCAGAGCAGAAGACCGAATGCGCTTATTTGAGCTTCATCCAACTGATCATGATTTGTTGGCCGAACATTTTGAGCGTGATCGTCAAACCAAGATATTTAAGAGCGATGGTTTTGCGGCACTCAAAGCTTTATTACCTCCACCAACCAAGCGTGGGGTGATTTTCATGGACCCGCCTTATGAGATTAAAAGCGATTATCCCAAAGTCATCACTGCCCTAGAGGAGGGTTTGGCTCGATTTGCTGAAGGTGTGTATGTGGTTTGGTATCCCATCTTAACTCGTGGTGATCATCGTCAACTGGTCGAGTCTATGCGAGGGCTGTCAGAAAAAACCTTGAATGTTTCAATCACTGTTCAAGAACCGGATGAGCGAGGCTTTGGAATGTTGGGCAGTGGCCTGTGTGTGATCAACCCACCTTGGGTATTGAAGGACACTTTAAATACCATCTTGCCGTATTTGGTCGATGCCCTTGCGCAATATCCAGGAGCTCGTTACGAGCTCTCTTAGGTATTGTTGATTTAACAGAATTTAAATTTGGTAATCAACACTCTCGCCCAACATTGCTTGATCAACTAATTTACGCGTCAAGCTTGGTGAGAATAATTCAATGAATGTGTAAACAAAAGAACGCAAATAAGCGTTTTGCTTAAGTGCAATTTTTGTCACATTGTTGCCAAACAAATGTCCAGCTGGAATGGCCTTTAAGTTTTTATCACGTTCAGCATCGTAAGCAACTCCCGCCACGATACCAATCCCCATGCCAGTCTCAACATAGGTCTTGATCACATCAGCATCAATAGCTTCTAAGACCACATCTGGTTTTAGATGTTTGCTCTCAAACGCTTTGTCTATTTTTGAGCGACCGGCAAATGCTGTGTCATAAGTGATGATCGGATATTCCACCAAGTCTTCAAGAGAAATATTCTTTTTGGAGAGCAGGGGATGTTCTGATTGAACCGCGATCACGTGCTGCCACTGATAACCTGGCAGCGTCAATAAGCCTTCAACATCTGAGACTCCCTCGGTGGCAATCGCGATATCGGCTTGATCATGCAAGAGCATGTCGGCAATCTGTTGCGGACTGCCCTGCTGGATGCTAACCCTGACTTTTGGGAAACGCTTGGTGAATTCGGTTAATACCTTGGGTAAAGCGTATCTTGCTTGGGTATGAGTGGTGGCAATCACAAAGTTACCTTGGTCTTGAGCGGCAAAATCTTTGCCAACCCTCTTCAAAGTCTCAACTTCAACCAGTATTCTTTCGATTGAAGTTAGTATTCGCTTACCTGGTTCGGTAAGATTTCTGATCCTTTTGCCATGGCGACGAAAAATATCAACGCCTAATTCATCCTCAAGCTCCAGAATGGCTTTTGATACACCTGGCTGGGATGTGAACAAGGTTTTGGCAGCTTCGGTCAGATTGAAGTTTTGACGAACGGCTTCTCTGACAAATTTGAACTGATGAAGATTCATGGCCAAGCACCTTTATATGTATTTAATCGTATATTAAATACATTCTATATGAATTTTAGAAATTAAGGTTGTAGCGCTTATTTGGCGATCTTTTTTTGAGTTTTGAGTGGAGCAGTAGGTTTCTTTAAACCTTGGACACCCATCGAATTCCAGCGATGGCCAAAACGAAGTAAATGAGGGCTGGGATGACGGCGCTCAAAAATGGTGGCCAGGCACCGAGTAAGCCTGCATGTGAAAACAGGCTATTGAATAGTTGGAAACTGATACCCAGCATGATGCCGCCGAAGACTTTATAGCCAATGCCTCCTGAGCGTGTTTGTAGGTAGGCAAACGGTAAGGCCAAAGCCAGCATCACCAAGATGGTGAATGGATAAATCACTTTTTTCCAAAAAGAAATCGCGTAACGCTGATAGTCTTGCTTATTTTCTTGTAAATGGGCGATGTAGTTGAACAAATTAATGATCGATAGTCGATCAGGTTTGATCAATAGTGCACCTAACAATTCAGGGCTGACATCCGTTTCAATATCTAAAGAATCAGCCCGTTTGATGGTGGTTGAGAAGCTTGGGTCTAGGCGGTTGGCTGCTGGGATTTCAGTGAAACGTGTCTCAGTCACTTTATTAAGGCGCCAAATACCATTGCCAACGAATTGAACTGTTTCAGCAGTACGGCTTAATAAGAGGCGATATTGACCATCAAACTCGTACATCCTAAAGCCACGAATCACTTCATTGGTTTCTAGGGAGCCCACATTGATATAGCGAATCCCTTTTTGAATTTGACCCTTACCATCATCGCCTCTGAGCTTATCTTTGATCCATGCGCCTGAACGGAACTCTAAAACCTCTTTGCCTTGATTGAGAGCGCTTAAACGCACATTCTTAGAGAAGCCTTCACTCATGGGTCCCAGAACTTCACTCATCAATAAGATCAAGAAAGCAATTGGTACTGCAATCTTCATCAATGTCAGTAAAGCTTTTTTGGTATCAAGACCAGCAATACGCAGGATGGTGTATTCAGATTGTGCTGCCATGTTGGCCATCACATAGATGCCCGCAATCAATCCTGCAATCGGCATGATTTCTACAAGACGACTCGGAACTCTCAGAAGTACGGTGATGAATGCTAACAACACGGTGTAGGTGTTGGTGGTATCACCCATTTCGGCAATGAAATCAAAAAATATGAATAGCGAAATCAGCGCAAACAAAATAAAAACAAAAGCCAGATAAATTTGTTTTGCTAGATAACGTTCGTAAACGAGTGGGAAGATCTTATGCCACATGATCACTGCACCCCATTCTGTTTCGAAGTGCGTTTGCTGAGCATCCACTTTTTATAACGACCAAACAAAGTGATTGATCTATTTTGACGATAAATGATCAGACTAAGACCTATCAATGCAATCACCACATGCAGCAGCCACCATCCAATTGAGAATGACAACTTGCCAGTGCTGACCCATGCCTGCATTAACTTCAGTAAGTTGGAGTATGTGAAATAAAGCAAGACGGCCATGATCAGGGCGGTGTATCTGCCTCTGCGAGGATCCATGTATGACAGTGGAATGGCAATGATCGCAAAAACAAAAGCCATCAAAGGCAAGCCGATGCGCCAAAGAATTTCACCGAGATGTGCTTTATTGAGATCTTGAATCAAAACCCACGCAGGCAGTGTTCTTGGGCCATTGATGATGGGGTCAATCACTTTATCTGCAAGTTTGACTGTGTATTTATCAAATTCGGTGATTCTGAAGTCGGTGTTTCCTGGGGTGCCTTCATAGCGTCTACCGGTCTCTAGAATCAGTTGTTTTTCCCCCTCAGGGGTATTTTGAATAAAGCCCTGTTTTGCTACTGCCACCAATTGGCGTTCTTTGCCAAAGTCAGTGACAAAAACGTTGGTGATCACATCCGTTTCTGCATTCATGCTTTCGATAAAAAACACACGATTATTGCCAGATGATTCTCGAAATTGGCCTGGTGCCAACATAGAAATATCGTCACGCTGCTGAAAACGTTGTTTGATCGTTGCAGATTTTTCGCTCGCCCAAGGAGATGCAAAAATTGAAAGCACAGCAATCGCTATGGCGATAGGTGCTGTGAAATTTAAAATGGGGCGCAAAATTTTTAACAGACTGATGCCTGCTGATTGCCAAATCACCATTTCTGAGTCTTTGTACCAACGAGTTAAAACCATCAAGATGGCCACAAAAACTGATGCAGTTAACAAAATT
>JBJOKN010000112.1:0-4587 GCA_046046075.1 Pseudomonadota bacterium | reverse complement strand
TTAAGAGGCGGTTATGTCGTAGAAATCATTGAAGCAGGGGCAGAGCGCCGAGCTTTTTTACCTCAGTACCTTGATTTTCAAATCAAAGAGCTTGGATATGCCAAGCCGAGTCATGCCGTCACAGTTCACAGTGGTCTTAATGACGTTTCTTGGTCAAGTGTTGATTTGGTGGTTGAATGCATTCCAGAAAAATTACCTCTCAAACAAGAATTATTCAAGCAGTTAGATCAGCTGGCTGCAGCCCACACCATCTTGGCAAGCAATAGTTCCAGCTTTCCTATCAGTCAAATTTCAGATGGCTTATCGACCACCAGTCGCATGATTGGTTTGCATTTCTTCATGCCAGCCCATTTAGTGCCTTGTGTTGAAGTCATCAAGGGTGAGAAGACCAGTCAAGCTGTGATGGATGATTTGTTTCAGATCATGACTCGTTGCTTGATGGTTCCTGTTCGAGTGAACAAAGATTTGCCAGGATTCTTGGCCAATCGTTTGCAGCATGCCATGTCTCGTGAAGCTTTCTCGATGATTGATCAGGGCATTGCCACACCAGAAGATATTGATAATGCTGTTCGGTTTGGCTTTGGATTCAGATATCTGGCAGCAGGTCCTGTGATGCAGCGTGATCATGCTGGGGTTGAGATTCATACAGCAGCAGGTGCCAGTATTTATCCATCCTTGTGCAATGATGCTACGCCTGCAAAGTGTCTAACCGAAAAAGTCAAAAACAATCATTACGGTATGAAAACTTCACAAGGTTTTTACTCTTGGACTCCAGAGACCATCAAGGTGGAGCGAAATCGTTATGACACGATTCTGAAAGCAGGGTTGAAGATCATTCAAAAGGACATTGAAGATATCTGCCGCTAAGAGCATCCTCAAGAAACACTAAACAAACCCTAAAGAAAAAAGCTTGTTTCCTTTGCAAGAAACAAGCTTTTTGATTTGGTGCCCCAGGAGAGACTCGAACTCTCACGCCTCTCGGCACCGGCTTCTAAGACCGGCGTGTCTACCATTCCACCACCAGGGCATGGCTTTGGCGCTTGAGAAAACTCCCATCACGCTTTAGCTAAGCCCATCATTCTACTTGAATTTTAAGTAAATTTAAAGACCTGAGGTCGATTTCTCTATGGGGCCGATGAATAGCGGATTAGCTATAGGGCTAATGTGCTATTGCCTGATATATTTCTATCATACGAATATAGATAACTATCTGTTAAATCTGATATTTTTGGAATAATTAGTTATTCTTTGATCGCGAAAGTTTTGTATGCCCAAATCCTCAGAATCAATTAAAAATGCCTCACAAATTGCCATATTTGGACTGCTGTGTGTCATTTCTGGACAAGCTTTGGCGGCTGGTTTTGTAGATACCTTGGCCGATATCTTCTCTTGGATCGCAATCATCATCATTCCAATCGTTCTAGGCATTGCTTATTGGCAAATTCATTATTTGCCCAGCAAGATTGCTGAAAAACGTCAGCACCCACAGAAGGAAGCCATCCACGCGATGTGCATGGTTTCGCGTTTTTCAGGCGGCTTGTTTTGGCCCATTGCATTTGTCTGGGCTCACATGAAGCCAACCATCGTGCCCTTGTCAAAAGAGCAGGTTCAGTCTCTTGCAGAAGCGGAAAAGAAATCTCTCTCCAACGGTGCTAAGGACTAATCATGTTAGAAATCATCATCGTTCTTTACGCTTTAATTGTTTGGTGGGTGTTTTTCAAACGCAAACTTTATCCATGGAATAAGCGCGCAAAAATCATCGTATTTGTAACGCCTCTTGTATTTGTATTGATCATGATTTTGCTCATGAACATCTTTGCGCCAAGTAGCTCGGATGTTCGGGTCACGCGTCACGAAGTACCCATCATTCCTCAAGTGAAGGGACGTGTGATTGAGGTTAATGTGACTGACAATCAGCGCGTTAAGAAGGGTGATGTTCTATTCAAGATCGATCCTGAACCTTATCAAGCTTCTGTTAATGCTTTGAACGCCAAACTTAAGCTTGCTAAAAAACGCTTAGAAGAAAATCGTGCCTTGGTCAAAACAGGATCGGGTAATCGCTTTGACCTTGAAAAAGCAGAAGCTGATTACGATGAATTAAAAGAAAAGGCTGACAACTCTTATTGGGAGCTTGAGCAAACCATCGTGCGTGCGCCAAATAACGGCACTGTAGTCAATGCTCAATTGCGTCCAGGTGTTTTCTTGGTACCGACACCGTTACGTGCTGCGATGAGCTTCCTTGAAGACGAGCCACAAGTATTCATGTTGTTCCATCAAAATGAGCTTCATCAAATCAAGCCGGGTCATGAAGCCGAGTTTTATGTTCCAACCAACCCAGGTCAAATTTACAAAGCCAAAGTTGAGAGCGTGATTTGGGCGCAACGCCAAGGCCAAGTAAACGCCAGTGGTGACTTGCCTCAAACGGGAGTTAGACCAGCTGTGCCCAACCGTTTTCCTGTGAAATTGATCCTAGAAGAGGGTGGTCATACCGAATTGATTGCTGCCGGTGCGATTGGTCATGGTGCCATCTACACAGACAATATGAGCTTCTTGCATTTTGTTAGAAAAGTCATGTTGCGCGTTTACAGCAAGCTCAACTACATCGTTCCGAAGTTGCATTGATGAGATCGATTGATAGAGTCATGAGCAAGTACTTGTCTCGCAGCTTATCTCTGAGCCTCTTATTGGCTCTGAGTGCTTGTTCAATTGGTGAGCCAATCAAACGATCGGAGCTTTTGGACCGCGCACTGCCTGGACAAAATCTACCAGGCCAATATGGTGGCACTAACAAGCAAGCGATAAACAATTCAGTCACTAATCAAGCATTCCAAAGCATTGCTTGGTTAGAGTCATTCAATGATCCTGAATTAACAGAATTAGCAAAGCTTGCGATTCAATCGGCACCTGATTTCAGAATTTATGCTGCAAGACTTGATCAAGCCGAAGCAATGATGAAAGCCGTGGGCGGATCTTTCTACCCCAACGTCGGTGTGCAAGCTAAAACAGGTTCGAAATTAGGCTTGGATGGAACCGGCACATCCGGTTATTACGTTGGAGCAAACTGGGAGCTTGATCTGTGGGGTCGGGTTCGAGCAAGTTACGCCAATGCCAAAGAAAATGCCAAAGCCATCGCTGCTGATCAAGAATCAGCCAAGCTATCTTTCATGGCTAATCTAGCTAAAACATTATGGTCTGCACGCGTTCTCCATTTGCAGGCACAAATAGCCCAAGAGTCAGCGGAGCACCAAGAAAAAATTTTGGAGCACGTCAAGCAACGCGAAAAAATTGGCGCATCTTCTAAGCAAGACATCCTAAGTGCAGAAATCAATCTTGCTCAGGCCAAAGAATTGGCCTTGAATCTCAAGAATGCCAGCCAGCAAAATTTAAAGACCTTGGATGTCTTAGTTGGTCGTTACCCTGTGGGTACGCCACTGAAGAATCATGGCTTGCCAAAAAGCCCATCTGCCATCAACACAGGTGTGCCATCAGATCTATTAGAAAGACGTCCTGACATTGTGGCTGCTGCTGCCAGAGTTGATGCAGCCAGATTCAATGTCAAAGAAGCTGAAGCAACCCGTTTACCTAAAATCAGTTTGACGGCCGGTTTCGGTCGAATCAGCAGTGAGGTATTTGTTCTTAAGACAGATTCATCAAACCCCAGTGCTGGCGTTGGCGTTACTTTGCCGATCTTCACAGGTGGTGCATTGCAAGCCAGAGTTGAGTCTAGGCAGGCCGAGCTTGATCAAGCCTTTGCCGCCTATGCCAAGGTTGGCTTGAATGCCTTCAGAGAAGTAGAGTCTGCTTTATCAGGCGAACAATCATGGCGCACGCGTTATGCGGAGCTCAATCAGATTTATCAATTACAGCAAAACATACAAAAAAGCACTGATGCTGAATTTGTCATTGGTCGTATTGATCAGCGCCAAGTCTTGCAACAAAAAATCAGAACCAACACTGCTCACTCAAATGAGGCAACGAATCAATTTATATTTATCTTTGGGTGGCCCAGCCATTTAAAAGCCACCAGCAATCATCAGAAATCAGGAGTCAAGCGTGAGTACACCATCTACTGAAACAATGTCCCGTTGGGAAAAAATGAAACATGGCTTTCTTCATGAGACTAAGAAGTTTCTGATTGCCACAGGCTATTTCACGATTTGGTTCTATGCCATTGGCTTGTACAACCAATCGCAAATGTTGCACTTTGGAGTTGATGGAGCAGACAGCATGTTCTCCATCACAGTGGCTTTGATCAAAGCAGCGTTTGTGGGTAAATTCTTGATCACGGTTGAGCTTCTCATGCCAATCAAGGTCAACAAAGGCAAACCTATTTTTTGGCCATTGATTGGTCATTCATTGATCTATGTGGTCTTGGTCATGATTTTGCATGCCAATGCTCTCGGTATTGAGGGTTACTTGCTGCATGGCAAACCATTCTTAGAAGGTGTCTTGGAGTTTGGTCATGCCAAACCTAAAAACCTGATCATGATTGCCTTCATCTACTGGCTGATCATCGTTCATTACTTGACTTACTTCACGGTTCAAAAAGCCGTGGGTGAAAAAGAGTTCAAGGACATCTTTTTGGGT
>JBJOKN010000002.1:0-16697 GCA_046046075.1 Pseudomonadota bacterium | reverse complement strand
GCGGCGGCGTCCATGTGAAGATGATCAATACCAATAACCATGCTTCAGCGGGTAAATCATTGGCTACAGCTGCCCAACCAAGGGCTGGCGGCATAGCGCCAGATAAACCACCAATCACAATATTTTGTGGCGTTGCGGGCTTGAGCAACAATGTATAAATAATGGCGTAGCCAACAAAAGTAATGAATGTTGCCCACATGGTCAATGGATTTGCAAAATTCCACAACAAGACCATGCCAGCCAAACCAATCACTAGAGCAAATATGATGATTTGTTTTTGGCCAAGCTCACCAGTGGCTGAAGGTCGCCAGGCAGTTCTTCTCATCTTGGCATCAAGCTTTTGCTCAACCAAACAATTAACGGCAAACGCCGCCCCAGCCAACAACCAAATTCCAATAGAGCCGCCAATCAATACAGACCAAGGCACCATTCCAGGAGTTGCTAAGAACATACCAATGATGGCGCAAAAAACAGCGAGCTGCGTGACCCTAGGCTTAGTCAAAGCCCAGTACTGTTGCCACTTTTTCATCGGCGCTAAATTTGCTTGAGTCATGAAGAAAGCCTTTCATGATCAATATTAACAACTCTGATCATCACAAAAACCATCGCAGCCGCACCCCCAGTGTGCAACACGGCCGCTAGTAATGGCCAGTCCAAAATAATATTGCTCATTCCAGTAATAACTTGTAAAAGCCCTAGACCAAATAATGAAGTTGACCAAAACTTAAGTGTAGATCTCGAATTACTCTTTGAAATAAGCCATAACTTAAATGCCAAGTAAAAAACTGCCAGCACTGCAAAAATTGCACCAACTCGATGGGTCCAATGTATTGCTCTTAGAGCTTCAATATTCAAATGGTCGCCATCCGCCGCCTTGCCAAGTTCACGCCACAAGGTAAATCCTTCCGAGAAATTCATCTCTGGATACCATGCACCATGGCACAAGGGAAAATCATCGCAAGCTAAAACAGCATAGTTGGTGCTCACCCAGCCACCTAAAAATATTTGCAGAATCAAAATAGCTAAAACAATCCAGGCAATTTTCTTAAATGGCACTTCAGTTTTTACTGGTATCAAATTTTCTGGTGCATGCAAACGCGCACTCAAACTTGATAAATATGTCAGTGCAGCCAATAAGGTTAAGCCCAGCATCAAATGAATGGTAACAATCAATGGTTGCAACTTGAGAGTCACAGTCCATGCTCCAAATGCACCTTGAACACATACCAAGATCAAAATACCGATTGATGTTCTGTTGATTTTTGCGCCAATTGTCTGCTTTTTAATCCAGGACCAGACAACCAAGATGATGATTAAAAACCCAACACCCATCGCAAAGTAACGATGCAACATCTCTATCCATGCCTTGCTTAAGGTCACAGGACCTGTAGGCATCAAGCTCTCAGCTTCACGTATCTGGGCTAAAGCAGCGATTGGATTTGATACACCATAACAACCTGGCCAATCTGGACAACCCAAGCCTGAATCAGTTAGACGAGTGAAAGCACCAAACAAAATCAAATCAAATGTAAAAAATACTGTTAACAAAACCAAACGATGAAAACTAAATTGTTTGAATTTCCACCACATCAGCAGCAATAAGACTGCGCCAATAGCAGCACCAATCAATAACAATTGAATCCAGGCGATCAAGCTCATTTTTATTTAGCCTTACCCGTGGCATTCCACTTCAATAACTTTTCTAAATCCTTGGACATCTTTTTAAAGTCAGGAATTTCTTTATCTGTTGCAAATCGCATCATTCTGTCTGCGCGCGGATCCAATAAATGAATCGCTGATTGCTTACCATCTAATTGAAGCCATTTTTCAACTTCATTTTTTTTGCTTGGATCTTTAGGCATCCGAACAAAAGTAAAGCCTGCAACCTCTTGATCGTAAGCTTTTGCTATTTCAGGATCAATATCACCTTGATCCGTGACCAACCAAACCAATTGGACCCTCTGGCTCTCTCGACCCATGGCGACTCTCACCGTGCGCATTAAATAGAGTAAGTTAACGCACTGATCATTACCAACTTTGCACTCAGCACTTGGTCGTGCTATCAACATGGTCCACTTACCTTGAAGTGGGGCATCAATTGAATCAACAGGTGCGGATTGGACTGGGTATACAAGTTCACCAATTTTGGTATTTCCACCTGTTGGCTTGATCACATAAAAAGTGAAGTAAGACAAAATCACTGGCGTGGCGCACACTAAAAATAACAAGATCATCTGAATACGTCCACGCTTGGTGGCCGCATCAATGCCCTGGCCCTCCGAAGCTGGAATCAGTGGATTTAAATCACTGTCTTTATTCATCAATTTTTTTCCTTAAGATACCTGTTATCAACCAAAATAAAAGTGCAAAAACTGTCAGTGCAAACCATTGAAAAGCATAGCCCTGATGCTTCTCAACCCCCGTTGACATCGAGGGCCAATCTCTTTGTAGACCATCATTATTCACTGTTGCCACTTCTCTTAGAACAAATGGCAAATAATCAAAACCAACATACTGAGACTGCTTCTTAATATCTAGATTTTGCTGAATTTTTTGACTTTCTGCTGAGGAACCTTGAGTGCCCATGCTCATAACGCGTGAAGGATACTCAAACGCCAAACCTTCGACTTGAACAGGCCCTGACGGTGTGCTGATCTTTGGCAATAACTCTCGATTCATGCCATCTCGGGGTGCCCAGCCACGATTGATCCATAATATTTTTTGACTTCCATCCAGCTTCAAAGGTGTCATCACCAAAAAACCTGTAGAAATACCTGTTTTAGGATCTCTTCCCTGGGGGTGCGGTCGATTCTCTAACCAAATCGATTGGTCAGCTAAATAAATGCCTCTGGCAATCATCCTATGATGCTTAACCTCACTTAATTGCCAATCTTTATCGTTTGCCAATAAGGGGCGTGACTCTTCTTTTTTAGCAATATCCTCTGCAAGCGATAACTTTTGCTGCATTCGATCTAACTGCCAAAAACCCAAAGACAGTCCTATCGAGCAAACAATCATGGTTGCAGCTGTTGCTATCGGACGCGACAAAACTAATCTTCTCAACATAAAGCAATGATACGATGTACCCCTATGAATTGGATTATCCCTATAGCTTTCTTGTTAATTTTGGGCAGCCTTGGCTCAGCTTTATTTTTTATGATGCGTGACAAAGGCAAGAGCTCAAAAACTGTTTACTCCTTGATGCTTCGCATTGGCCTATCTATTGTGCTCTTTGCTGGCATCTGGATTGCTCACACCTTGGGCTATATTCAAAGTACTGGCATTCGTGTATCAGCTTAATTTAGCTGCTGGCCTGACCAATACAAGCAAATCTACATAACTGAACCAACACTTTGTGCTGTATTAAAAAACGCCGCATTTGCGGCGTTTTTTAATCTTTCAATCAGCAAAAACCAATCGTTGATCTTTTACATCCAATAGATCACAACATAAAGGCCAAGCCACACAACGTCCACAAAGTGCCAGTACCATGCAGCACCTTCAAAGGCAAAGTGGTTTTCTGGTGTGAAGTGACCCTTGATGACACGAACCAAAACAACGGCCAACATGATCGCACCCATTGTTACGTGGAAGCCGTGGAAACCAGTCAACATGAAGAATGTTGAGCCATAGATACCTGAGCTCAACTTCAAGTTCAAGTCGTTGTATGCGTGAATGTACTCATAAACCTGGAAGCACATGAAAATCGCACCAAGTGCAACTGTGGCTGCTAAGCCCTGAATCACTTGCTTGCGGTGACCTTCACGCATTGCGTGGTGAGCCCAAGTAACTGTTACACCAGAGGCCAACAACAAAATAGTGTTGATGGTTGGGATTGGCCATGGGCCCATGGTCTTAAAGCTTTCAACCAAACCAGCTGGACCAGCATTTGGCCAAGTGGCAGCAAAATCTGGCCACAATAGTTTGTTATCGATATCACCCAACCAAGGCATTGCAATACTTCTTGCGTAGAAAAGAGCTGAGAAGAATGCGCCGAAGAACATGATTTCTGAGAAGATGAACCAAGCCATGGACCATCTGTATGAAACGTCAACGTTCACACTGTTCATGCCGCTTTCAGCTTCACCAATCGCATCACCGAACCATACATATAAAGATGCAATGGTCCAAACAATACCGGCCAAGCAAAGCAACATACCAATCGTGCTGCCATTAACCCACATCGATGCACCTGCACCAAAGCCAAGCAAACCAATGCTTGTAACGATTGGATGGCGTGTTGGAGCCGGCACATAGTAATACGGGGCTTTAGTAACACTGGAAGACATACTCTCTCTCCTAAAAAATCAATTCGATACAACTGCTTTGACAATGAACAACAATATTGTCATAAAAATAACTGCGCTCAAAATACCAGCAAGCACAATATGAACAAAAGTCACAGATGCCATATCAGCATCCTGACCAGACCTCTTTCTTACTCCCAAAAACCCCCACAAAACTGCTCTCATGGAGATTAAAAACATCATGATGGAACTTCTTTTTTGATTTCCCATCTCTTAAATCTTTGACGGCTTTTTACTATGCTCGCCAGTAATCACTTTCTGACCAGCACCAACCTCAAAGAATGTGTATGACAAAGTAATATTTTTTATACCTTTTGGTAAAGCCGGATCAATGATAAACACCACAGGCATTTCTCTTGACTCATTAGGCTTTAAAGTTTGTTCATCAAAACAAAAACACTCCAGCTTTGTGAAGTGCTCCGTTGCCTGCATTGGCGCATAACTCGGAATAGCTTGTGCTGAAATATTTCTGCTTTGAGTATTCACAACCTCATATACAACCTGAATCATTTCTCCAGGGTGCACTTGCATTGAGTTCTTTACTGAACGGAATCTAAATGGCCCTTGAGTGTTTGAATCAAACTCAACCGTGATTAATCGTGACTCATCAACTTGGGTATTTTTACTGACTGCATGAACAGCACGTGTACCGTAGTTGTTCTTACTGGTCACGACGTTAATACCAGTCACCTCACACAAAACCCTATACATTGGAATCAATGCATACCCAAAACCAAACATGGCCACACTAATCACAGCGAGCTTGACCAGCATTTGACGATTGTATCGGGCTAGGTTAAATGCCATGATCAGCCAAAGATGATTTTCTTAGCAACAATTCCCACAAAGAAGGCAATTGCGACTGTGAACAACACAAGACCCAAGCGGCGATTACTCGCACTTGGATTTTGTGTTTTTTGATCTGATGTTGTCATTGATCGTCCGTTAACTACTATTACTTAACTGTTGGCGGAGTTTCAAATGTGTGGAACGGCGCTGGAGAAGGAACTGTCCACTCCAAACCGTTAGCACCATCCCATGGCTTATCAGCTGCTTTTTGACCACCGCGGTATGTTGGCAACACCACAAACAACAAGAAATAAATCTGCATCAAACCAAAGCCAAGTGAGCCGATAGATGCAATCATGTTGAAGTCAGCAAACTGAACTGGATAGTCTGCATAACGACGTGGCATACCAGCAAGGCCCAAGAAGTGCATTGGGAAGAATGTGATGTTAAAGAAAATCATTGAGCCCCAGAAGTGAACTTTTCCGCGGAACTCATTCACCATATGACCAGTCCACTTTGGCGCCCAGTAGTAGAAGCCAGCAAATAGAGCGAACAAAGAACCAGCTACTAGAACGTAATGGAAGTGAGCCACAACATAGTATGTGTCTTGAACCATGATATCAATCGGTGCAACAGCCAAAATCAAGCCTGTGAATCCACCCATTGTGAACACGAAGATAAAACCGATAGACCACAACATTGGTGTTTCAAATGTCATTGAGCCCTTCCACATTGTTGCAATCCAGTTAAAGATCTTCACGCCTGTTGGAACAGCAATCAACATTGTTGCGTACATGAAGAACAACTGACCTGTAACAGGCATACCTGTTGCAAACATGTGGTGCGCCCAAACGATGAAAGACAAAATCGCGATGGAAGCTGTCGCATAAACCATTGAGCTGTAACCGAACAACTTTTTACGTGCGAATGTAGGAATCACTTCACTAACAATACCGAACGCAGGCAGAATCATGATGTAAACCTCTGGATGACCGAAGAACCAGAAAATGTGTTGATACATCACTGGGTCACCACCACCAGCTGCTGAGAAGAAGCTAGTACCGAAGTGACGGTCTGTAAGAACCATGGTGATCGCACCAGCCAAAACTGGCATAACAGCGATCAATAGGTAAGCAGTGATCAACCATGTCCAGCAGAACATTGGCATCTTCATCAAAGTCATGCCAGGAGCGCGCATGTTCAAAATTGTCACGATGATGTTAATTGAACCCATGATGGATGAAGCACCCATCAAGTGAATTGCAAAAATTGCCATGTCCATACCTGGGCCCATTTGCACTGATAGGGGTGCGTATAGGGTCCAACCAGCAGCAGTTGCGCCACCTGGAACTAAGAATGAAGACAAGAGCAACAAAGCTGCAACAGGCATGATCCAGAAGCTGAAGTTATTCATACGAGCGAATGCCATATCTGAGGCACCCACTTGCAAAGGAATCATGTAGTTCGCAAAGCCCACGAATGCTGGCATGATCGCGCCAAAAACCATCACAAGACCGTGCATCGTTGTGAGCTGATTGAATAGCTCAGGACGAATGTATTGCAAACCAGGCTGGAATAGCTCTAGGCGAATACCTAAAGCCATGATGCCGCCGGCGATCAAACTGAAGAATGAAAATAACAGATACAGCGTACCGATATCTTTATGGTTGGTGGCGTATAACCAACGTCTCCAACCATGCGGATGATCATGTGCATGATCGTCGTGGTGATCGTGTGCGTGACTTACTGTGCTCATATTGGCTCCAATTACCTATCTAATTTAATTATTTTGCTGCGCGTGCTGTTGTGAAGTCTTTAGGCTGAATCAATTCACCAGTCTTATTACCCCATGAATTGCGTGTGTATGTCATAACTGCCGCCAACTCAACATCATTGAGTTGTGTGAACTTTGGCATTGCATTTTTACCCTGCAAAAGAATCTTGTATTGACCTTCTTTTGCACCGTTGACAACTTTAGAGCCATCTAAGGCTGGGAATGCGCCAGCACCTTTACCGTTAGGCATGTGGCAGGCAGCGCAGTTTGCTGCATAAACTTTTTCACCGCGTTGCTTTAACTCATCCATTGTGAAAGTTTTTGTTGGGTCATCAGCCAAAGCAGCCATTTGCTTTTTCTTGTCTGCAACCCACGCTGTGTACTCGGCATCTGTCACCACTTTGACAGCGATTGGCATGAATGCATGCTCCTTACCGCAAAGCTCTGAACACTGACCGTAGTAAGTACCCAACTTTTCAGCTCTGAACCAAGTGTCGCGAACGAAACCTGGGATCGCATCTTGCTTAACGCCAAACGCTGGAATGGTCCATGAATGGATCACATCGTTAGCGGTTGTGACCATACGGATTTTTTTGCCTACAGGTACCACCATCTCGTTATCAACATCAACCAAGTAGGTTGTTGATTTTTCAGCTTGGTTGTTGATTTGCTCACGAGGTGTAGTCAAAGTTTGCAAGAAAGAAACGCCTTCGCCTTCACCCTTGATGTAATCGTAACCCCACTTCCACTGGTAGCCAGTGACTTTGATTGTGATGTCAGCATTTGTTGTGTCTTTCATCGCAACCACTGTCTTAGTAGCTGGCAAAGCCATCGCAATAACAATGATCAATGGCACCACAGTCCAAATGATCTCAACTGTTGTGCTCTCGTGGAAGCTAGCAGCTTTGTGACCTAATGATTTACGGTGTTTAAAAATCGAATAAAACATCACTCCAAACACGGCAACAAAAATAACCGCACAGATGATTAACATCATCCAGTGCAGCACAGCCACTTCTTCAGCAACTTTGGTTGCCGCTGGTTGAAGATTTAACTGAAATCTTGAAGGGCCGCCTGGCATGTCATTGATAGCCAAAGCAAAATTAGCGTAGAGCGAGCTCACCAAACCAAATAGCAAACCGACCAGTGATGTGCGATGTTTCATCTTCGTTCCCATTAAATAAATTCTTGAATCTGTTGCACCGCATTATTGGCAATGCATTTGATATACATCAATTATATTTGTAATTTGATCTAGTGCAATAAATTACTAAGCAATTGAGATATTTACACTAGGACAATTAGGCATTAAGGTATGTGTGCGCTTGCTTACTTATTTTTTAGACCTAACAATTTGATCGGGACTGATGGTTGTTATTCCAGCCTTCTTTTGGGAAAGCAAGGCATCAGGTGCCCAAGCATGTCCGTAGACAACTTCGAGGGTGATTGTCAAACTCGATTCAGGAGCAAGCAAGTGCTCTACCGATTCAGGTGAATCTAATAATCCCAAATGAAACGCTTCCCTGCACAACAAAGCAGGATCTTCATAGGACAAGGTGAGGTACTCCATGTCCATCACGGGCTCAGAAAAACCAGCCTGCATCAACTCATCACCTACATCGTGCATGTCCAAGCTGCCTGCATTCCTAACTAAACAATCATTGGGGAAAAGCTTTACGAGCTCTTTGCCTGTATCGGGTCCCAAATAACTAAACATCAACAAGCCCTCAGGCTTGAGTTTGCTTCTCCACTGCTTCATGAGCGTTTTTGGATCACTCTTGAGATGCAACTCCAAATTGGACCAAATCAAATCAAAATCAGCAGCCGCATCGTTTAAAGCAGATTCGTATTTATAAAAATGTTGACGTGTGATTTTTTTGAACAACTGCTGCACTGTGTTTGAAGAAAATCTTTTATCAAAACAGTGGTGATTTGCCGCGGGATAAATGGAGGCCAACACAGATAAATCTAACGCCCCAAGATGGCCTATTTTTTGAGGCTGCAAACGAACAATTTCTAATTTTTCAGCCATGCGACCAGCGATTTCTCGAGCTAAAAACTCAGGAATAGTTCTTGAAACTGCACTTGGCACTGTTGATGATGTGGGCATAAGTGCTCAGTATACTGAGCGCGTCATGAATTTACTCCTGCCAACTTCCTGTATTGGGTGCAAGGAGTTTCAAACGGCAACGATTTGTCATAAATGTCGCAAACGACTAAAAGACTCTCAGATTCATCGATGTGCACAATGCGCCATTCCTACAGTGCCCAATAAAAGAAATCCCTTGTGCCTTGATTGCCTAAGAAAAAAGCCAAGCTATGACTCAACACTTTGCCTTGATAGTTATGGCGGATTTCTAACAGAAGCGATTCACTCATATAAATACCAACATCAAATCGCCATTGCTCATGGTCTTCTAGCTGCATGGCTGGAGATTCATTCAAAAGAAGCACATGGTTCACAGTCAGTGGATTGGATGCTGCCCATACCCATGAGCCAGGAAAAACTTCATCAACGAGGCTTTAATCAATCTTGGGAACTTTGCAAAATTTTTTCAAAAAAATTAAAGATAGAAACTAATTGGAAAATTTTGAGCAGGATTCATATTGATGGCAATCAAGCCACAGCCAGCAAACAAGAGCGTACTCAACGTTTGATCAATGTTTTTTCAATCAACCCAAATAAAATTGAACTGATTAAAAATAAACAAATTGTTTTAATTGATGACGTCATGACCACAGGAGCAACTTTGAGCGTGGTTGCAAAATTACTTAAAGATTTTGGAGCGCAAAGTGTTCATAATTGGGTCATTCTTAGAACACCGAATAAATCACCATGCTAAATATCGTTCTTGTTGAACCAGAAATACCACCCAATACAGGCAACATCATTCGTTTGTGCGCTAACACAGGTGCACAACTTCATTTGGTCAAACCACTGGGCTTTCCGCTTGAAGATAAAAGCTTGAAGCGAGCGGGCCTGGATTATCACGAATACGCCAATATGAAAGTTCATGAAAGTTGGCAAGATTTTCTTGAAAAAGAAAAGCCTGCTCAAGACAGGATGTTTGCCTTAACCACCAAAGGAACTGGAACCCTGGTCAAATCTAAATTTCAAGAAAATGATTACTTGGTTTTTGGATCAGAAACACGAGGACTCTCACAAGAAATTCGTGATCAGTTTCTTCCGGAGAAACGTGTGCGTTTACCAATGAGAGCAAATAGTCGTAGCCTGAATCTATCAAACACTGTGGCAGTGATGATCTACGAAGCTTGGCGTCAAATGGATTTCAAGGGCGGCGAATGATTACCTGATTATTTGAAGCGTTTAACTATTACGCTTCAGACTTCGCGTCTCTGCCCATCAATAACTTAACTGCTGTAGCGGCATCTAATTCTCTAAATAACACTTCACACACCATGTGTGTGATTGGCATCTCGATGCCTTTGGACTTAGCAAGATCACTCACAGCTTGAGCACACAGCACTCCCTCTGCAACGTGTCCTAAATCCTTCAGTATTTCTGGTAATTTTTTTCCTGTTGCCAACTGAAGACCAACGCGTCGATTTCTTGATAAGTCACCAGTGGCAGTCAAAATCAAATCACCCACACCAGTCAAACCCATGGCGGTTTCAGACTTACCACCCATGGCTGTCATTAAACGCATCATCTCTGCTAAGCCGCGAGTCAACAATGCAGCTCTGGCATTTAGACCCAAGCCCAAGCCATCACCAATACCTGTTGCAATAGCTAAAACATTTTTAATGGCACCACCTAGCTCAACACCAACGATATCGTTGCTGCCATAAATGCGCATATTGCCGTGGTGCAAAGCATCTTGAACCAAAGCAATTAAATCATTTGAATCACTTGCAATAGTCAGTGCACAAGGCATTCCTTTTGCAACTTCTGATGCAAAACTAGGGCCTGAAAGAACAGCAGTTTTGATACCTTGATTGTTGGCCGAAGCAAGATCTAACTCACGAGCAATCACTTGGTGTGGCATCAAAGAAGTTTTTGGCTCCAAACCTTTACACAACCAAACCCAATTTTTTGGGATCTGCTGAAGTTTTAACAATTGATTCACTGTTTCCTTCAAACCAGAAACAGGAGTTGCGATAAATAACAAATCCTCCTCGAGACAATCTTTGAATAACTGATTCCAATCACTGCTGATCAAGAGCTCAGCAGGTAATTGAATGTCTTGAAGATATTGTTGATTGAAACCTGTTGCCCGAATATTTTGGGCAAGTTCACTAGAGCGACTCCACAAAGTGACTGGGAGTCCTTTTTTATTTTTTGAGGCATGCATGGCCATAGCGGTTCCCCATGCACCTGCCCCAAGAAAATAAATATGTTTCATCAGTTAGGCAGAATAATTCCGCTGTCGTTGGAAGCTTCGGCTTGACCACCCTGCGCCATACGTTGCTCGTACAAAGCATGGAAATTAATTTCAGCCAAATGAACAGGCTGAAATCCTGCACGGCTAATCATGTCAGCAATATTTGCACGCAAATACGGGAACAAAATAGTTGGACAAGCAATCGCCAATAAAGGACTCATTTGCTCTTCAGGCATATTGCGAATCTCAAAAATACCTGACTGCTGAGCCTCTACCAAAAAGAGTACTTTTTCATCAACCTTGGTCGTGACACTACCAATCAAGGTCACGTGAAAGTTAACCTCATCCAATTGATTTACTTGAATGTCCACTTGAACTTCTAATTTTGGCTCGCCTTGGTTTAATAAAATTTCTGGGGCGTTGGGCTGCTCCAAAGAAATATCTTTTAGATACACGCGCTGAATTTGAAAACTTGGGTCTTGACTCACTTCACCATTAACTGCTTCTGTCATATTTTTTCCTATTTACTTGCCCAATAATGGGTCTAATTTACCTGCTTTATCCAACGCTGATAGGTCATCAAAACCACCAACATGTGTTTCACCAATGAAAATTTGCGGCACAGTGCGGCGGCCAGTTCTAGTCATCATTTCTTCACGACGCACCGGATCGACATCAACCAAGATTTTTTCTGTGATTTCAACACCTTTTGAAACCAACAATTTCTCGGCCATGATGCAATATGGGCACACCTTGGTGCTGTACATGGTAATTTTTGTCATGATTTACTTTTGTTTAATGAGAGGCATGCCTGCCTCATTCCAAGCGGCAATTCCACCCTCCATGCAGACAACGTCCTTACAACCAGCTTTTTTAAGCTTTGCAAGGGCAGTATTTGCTCTATTTCCGCTCAAACAAACTAAAATGATTGGCTTATTGCTATCAATTTTTGCTTGTTTCAAGCCTGAATCAAGCTCTGAAAGTGGCAAATGCTTAGAATTTGCAATGTGGCCTGCTTTGTACTCTTCAGCCGTGCGGATATCAAGAATCTGCGCCTGACGCTGATTAATGAGCTGCACAGACTCATGCACGCTGAGCAACTGTTTGTTGAGGCGACCCATGATCTGGGGCAATGCCAAGGCCAATCCTGATGTAATCAGGGTGGCAAGAAGTAATAAATTATTTGTATTTGTTAAGAAGTCCATTAGTAAATTATAGAATGTGAATATGAAACAACTCGTACTTATCCGCCATGGCGAATCCCAGTGGAACCTAGAAAACCGTTTTACCGGCTGGGTTGATGTTGATTTAACCCCTACCGGCATCCAGCAAGCTATTCAAGCTGGAGAGAGTTTAAAGGCTGCCGGGTATGATTTTGACATTGCTTACACATCTGTGCTCAAAAGGGCTATTCGAACCCTGTGGCATGCTCAAGAAGCCATGGATAGGCTCTGGCTGCCAGTAGTACACAGTTGGCGCTTAAATGAGCGTCATTACGGCGCCTTAGCAGGTTTGAATAAGGCTGAGACTGCTGCCAAATATGGCGACGAACAGGTGCATATTTGGAGAAGGTCTTACGATGTCAGACCTCCTTTGCTAGATCCTAGCGATCCAAGAACATCATTCAATGATCCTCGTTACTCAAAACTCAAAAAAGAAGAAATTCCTCTGGGCGAATGCTTGAAAGACAACGTTGCTCGCGTTTTACCCCTTTGGGAGGAATCGATTGCTCCAGCTTTGCGTTCTGGCAAGAGAGTTTTGATCGCAGCCCATGGCAATAGTATTCGTTCCCTAGTAAAGTACTTAGACAATGTCTCTGATTCAGACATCATGGAAATCAATATTCCTAACGGAGTACCCCTGGTTTATGAATTAGATGACAACTTAAAACCAATTAAACATTTTTACTTAGAAAAATAATCTATGCGCCGCTCGATCAAGAGTATTGCCCTCGTTTGCTCAGGACTGATTGCTGGAGTTGCATTAACTTTGCAACTTTCTGCAACTGCTCAACAAGGAAGCTCCTCATTACCGCTAGATGAACTTCGCAATCTTTCAAATGTATTTGGTCAGATCAAACGTGATTATGTTGAATCAGTGGATGACAAACGTCTATTGACTGATGCTATCAAAGGCATGGTCAGCGGCCTTGACCCTCATTCATCTTATTTGGATAAAAAAGATTTTGCAGAGATGCAAGAGCACACTCAAGGTAAATTTGCTGGCTTAGGCATTGAAATTACTTCTGAGGATGGCATTGTCAAGATTCTTAATCCAATTGAAGATACGCCAGCAGCAAAAGCTGGCCTTTTATCTGGTGACTTGATCACTCGTCTAGACGACAAACCAGTGCGCGGCATGACGCTAGATCAAGCTGTGCGTCGCATGCGTGGTGAGCCAGGTACAAAAATTACTTTAACTATTTTCAGAAAAAGTGAAGATAGAACTTTCCCAATCACCATCACTCGCGCCGAGATCAAAGTTCAATCTGTCAAAGCTAAATTTGTTGAACCTGGCATTGCCTACGTTCGTATCACCAGCTTTCAAGAAAGAACTATTCCTGATCTAGCCAAGAAGCTAAATGAATTAGCTGGAGAAAATCCACAATTAAAAGGATTGGTGCTTGACCTTAGAAATAACGGCGGCGGTCTATTGCAAGGTGCTGTTGGAGTTTCTGCAGCCTTCTTGCCAACAGATACTTTAATTGTTTCGACCAAAGGTCAAACAGAAGAAGCTAAACAAGTATTCAAATCAACTTTTGATAACTACCGTTTGTCTGAAAACAATGATGCCTTAGCGCAACTATCTCCAGTCTTCAAAAAAGTGCCGCTTGTTGTTCTTGTAAATGCTTTCTCTGCATCAGCCTCAGAAATTGTTGCGGGTGCCCTACAAGATCACAAACGCGCAACCATCATTGGTAAAACGACCTTTGGTAAAGGGTCAGTACAAACAGTTCGCCCTTTAAGTGCAGACTCAGCTCTTAAACTAACTACGGCCTACTATTACACGCCAACAGGTAAATCAATCCAAGCATTTGGTATCAAACCAGACATTGCTGTTGATCAAAATGCTGAAGGTGATCCTGATGATGTATTGATCACTCGTGAAATCGATAGCGAAAAACATCTAAAAAATAAGCAATCTTCTGAAGAGAAATTAATCAAGGATCGTGAACAGCGTCGCCTTGAAGAATTACAACGCATTGAAGAGTTGAATGCTAAGAAAACTCCTGAGCAAAGAGAGAAGGATCGTAAAAAGCGTCCTGCTGAATTTGGCTCTGCTGAAGATTTCATGCTGACTCAGGCTGCTGCTTACTTAAAAGGTCAACCAATCAAAAAATCCAAGTCACGCTTGGAATAAAAGAATCTGGCGATGAACGATCAGGAACTTCTACGATACTCACGCCACATTCTTCTGGATGAGATTGGCATTGAGGGCCAAGAAAAAATACTCGCTTCCCATGTTGTTGTGATCGGCGCTGGCGGCCTTGGTTCCGCTGCCGCACCATATTTAGCAGCAGCAGGCGTTGGCAAAATCACATTGATTGATCATGACGTGGTTGATTTGACGAATCTTCAACGTCAAATCATGCACCGTCAAAGCTCTATTGGCATGCCCAAAGTGAGTTCTGCAAAAAACATGTTGCAAGAGCTTAATCCCAATCTCAACGTTGTTACTCTTGAACAAAAAGTATCTGCTAATTTACTGGATCAGCTTTTACCTGACACAACCGTTGTTTTAGATTGCACCGATAATTTTTCAAGTCGTCATTTGATCAATGCTGCTTGCGTTAAGCATAAGACTCCTTTGGTCAGTGGTGCAGCGATTCGCTTTGATGGTCAGTTAACGGTGATTGACCCAAGACAAACAGGTACGCCTTGTTATGCGTGCCTGTTTCCAAAAGATCAAAAGTTTGATGAAGTGCAATGCTCGACCATGGGAGTTTTCTCGCCTTTGGTTGGCATCATTGGAGCAATGCAATCAGCTCAAGCACTGCAAGTGATCACAGGCGTTGGCAAATCTCTTTGTGGAAAATTACTGCTATGGGATGCCAGATCAACTCAGATTGATACGATTGAGTTACATCAACGTGATAACTGCGAAGTTTGCTCAAACAGTCATTAATTGAATCAACATTGATCAGGCGTTGATTTTTTGAAATGCCGCCTGAATATCTTCAGGTTCAATTGCGGCCAATAAACTATCAACGGCTACTTTCAATTGCTTTGTGTCAGATCTTAAGATTTCTTGTTTCACTGATAAGAGTTGCTTGAAATGAAGCGAGAAGTCTGTCAGACCCATGCCCAATAAGATTCTCGTCATCGAAGCATCTCCAGCCATCTCACCACAAACCGATACTGGCATATGAGCATTTTTTGCATCTCTGATAATGCCCGCAATCAATCTTAAAACCGCAGGATGCAATGGGTCATACAAATGAGCCACCGCATTATCTGCACGGTCAATCGCCAAAGTGTATTGAATAAGATCATTGGTGCCGATGGATAAAAAATCTAAGCGCCGAATGAATAAAGGAAGTGCCAAGGCGGCGGCTGGAATTTCAATCATCGCCCCCACTTGAATACCCGGATCGAAACTGATGCTTTCGGCTTCTAATTGATTTTTAGCGGTTTGTATCAAATCCAAAGTCTGATCAATTTCTTGAGCATGAGCCAACATCGGTATCAAAATCTTGATTTTGCCGAATACAGAAGCTCTTAAGATCGCACGTATCTGAATCAAAAACATTTCAGGCTCAGATAAAGACCACCTGATAGCGCGCAAACCTAAAGGTGATAAATAATTAGCACCACCATTGTCTTTCACATCCAAGGGCTTATCAGCCCCAATATCAATGGTTCTGATGCTAACAGGCAAACCCTTCATGGCTTCAGCTGTTTTACGATATGCCCAGAATTGCTCTTCTTCATCAGGCATTTGACCTTGACGATTCATGAATAGAAATTCAGATCTGAATAAACCAATGCCAACTGCTCCTGAATCTAAGGCCATAGGTGCATCATCCGGCATTTCAACGTTCGCCATCAAATCAATGTGCTGCCCATCCACAGTCACTGTTGGGGTGTGCTTGAGTCTTAAAAGTTTTTTCTTCTCAAGTTGTCTTGCTGACTGTAAATGACGATATTCCTCAAGAATGAAAGGACTAGGATCAACAATGACAATGCCACGATCACCATCGATGATCAGCCAATCATCTTGTCGAATTAATTCGCTGGCACTTCTGACGCCTACTGCAGCAGGAATATCCAAGCTTCTTGCAACAATCGCGGTATGAGAAGTTTTGCCCCCCAAGTCGGTAACAAATCCTCCAAAAGCCAACTCTTTGAAGCGCAACATGTCTGGTGGAGAAATATCATGAGCCACCACAATCACTTCACTCAACTCTCTATTTTCAGAAACCGTTTTATAAAAGGCTCCAATGGTTTGGTGATCTTCACCAAGATGAAGCACCTTCATGACTCG
>JBJOKN010000111.1:0-4121 GCA_046046075.1 Pseudomonadota bacterium | reverse complement strand
AGTTTCTTCAGGTTGAATATCTGGGTACCTATCGGGATACTTGTATTGATCTAATAGCTTTTTAAAAGGTCCGTCATTTTTTGCGACCCATTCATCAATAAGGCTTTCTGTTTCTGCAGAAAGCCAATGATCTGGATCGGACTTTGCCAAAGCCCACTTCATGATGTCGTAACTTTGCTCAATCACAAGACCATCACTTTGCAAGACCGGAACTGTTCCCTTGGGAGATATGGCTAACAAAGATGCTGGTTTTTCTCTTAAAGAAATTTCTCTTATTTCAACAGCAATACCTGCATATGCCAAAGCCATTCTTGCCCTCATTGCATAAGGGCATCTTCTATACGAGTAAAGAATGTTTGAGCTCATCAATGATCTAAGTAAGTCATTTCTAACATTTTCACCAAGGCATAAACACTTTGATTGGCAGGTGTTGCTATCTGATGAGCCAGGCCACGCCTAACAATGTAGCCATTTAAATAATCAATTTCAGTTTTTTTGTGTTTCATCAAATCTTGAGCTGTCGAAGATTTTTGTTTTGTCATGGTCTTTGCAATTTGTTGGTTTGCCAGGATTGCTTGCTCACGACTGATATGAATACCTTCTTTTTCTGCAACCATTAAAAACTCTTGGGTGATCTGCTCTATAAGTTCATTGATGTGCTTCGACTGAACCATCTGTCCGTATTCAATCTGCCCAATTCCAGAGATCGCGTTGTAACTGCAATTGACTAAAAACTTTAACCACATATCGTGTTTAATTGTTTTAGAAATGCTGCAGGGGACGCCCCCCTTGTTTAAGTACTCCTGAATATCATTCAACTCATCAAAACAACCGTCTCGACTATCAAGGTCGCCAATTACCAACTCACCACGACCAAAATGCTTGACATGACCAGGACCCGCCATCCCCGTTGCAACATATACAACTGCTGGATAAACAGAATTTGATAACTCTTTTTTTATGCGCTCACAGTTATCGACGCCGTTTTGAAGACTCAATATGATTGAGTCATTCGCTAGATATGGTTTGATTTCTTTGGCAACGGATTCTGTATCAGGAGACTTAACACAAAATAAAACAAGGTCTGCATTCTTAATAGCTTCATAGCTATCACTCGCCTTGACCGAAACATGCTCTTGAAAAGACTGGCACTCCATATATAAACCATTCTCCTGAATGGCTCTTACATGTTCTGGGCGTGCAATCAGGGTAACGTCAAAACCTGCTCTTGCCAATAAGCCCCCAAAATAACTTCCCACAGCCCCGGCACCAACAACTGCAACTGTTGATATTTTATTTTTCATCTTTTAATTTTACGCTCTTGAATCAAATACAGCATCAGCAAATTTATCAAAAATCCTTTAGAGTGGGTGTGATAAACATACTCTAGAGGCAAGTTCATGAAAGCATTTTTAATCAATCCGCAACTCAAAGAAGTCACAGAAGTTGAAATCAATTCCTCTATTGAAGCAATCCAAGACTTAATTGGTTTTAAAACAATTGATTCAGATGAAATTGACTCTAATTTTGATCAGCTATTTTTTGATGAAGAATGTTTTATTCGTCAACAAGATCAAGTTGGTCGCTTCAAAGTTGATAATTTGGCACCCATTGCAGGTAAAGGGGTGATTGCAAATAGTTCGGATAATGGCAAAACCATTTCTAGCCCTCAAGTCACCTTGGCAGACTTGATCAAACGCGTGACGTTTTTGTAATTTGTATGAGCAATGACAATAAGAATTATCAAATAGATATTTCTGACGGCATTGTGCTGATCAAGAATCAAAACACCACGATTGGCTACTGTCGATTTTTAGATTCTGGTGATATTGAGTACATCTATGTCAACTTAGCCTATCGTCGACAAGGCTATGGCAGGATTTTGATTCATGAAGTAAAAAAGATCACGGGTAAGATTGGTCAGATTCATGAACCAATTTCACCCTTGGGCTCACAGTTTTTCAAAGGCATTGGGGCTCTTTAAATTCCTTAAATTCTGCCAAAAGCGCCTTGATTGAAATCGGTGATTGCCTGATTGATTTCTTCACGCGTGTTCATCACAAATGGACCATGCCCAACGATGGGCTCATCAATTGGCTCGCCACTCAATAGCAAGGCTACTGAATCTTCAAGGGCTTTGATTGTGATGTCTTGTCCACCTTGACTGAACATCAACATCTTTGCGTCTTTTGCTACTGCACCACGCTCAGTGCTTTCTAAAGCGCCTCGTAAGACCACCAAGGATGTGTTCCAACCATCAGCCGCAGGCAAAACAAGCTCTTCGCCTTTTTTCAGGCGAATATCAAAAACATTCATTGGTGTGAATGTTTTTGCAGGCCCCTTGTGTCCTTCGTATTCTCCAGCAATCACTCTAATAGAGCCTCTGGAGTTTGATAATTCAATCTCAGGAATACTCTTACTTAAGATTGCTTGATAAGCAGGTGGAGTCATTTTGTGTTTTGCTGGCAAATTGACCCATAGCTGAACCATCTGTAAAACTCCGCCGCGTTTAGCAAAGTCATCTGAATGAAATTCTTGATGAAGAATGCCTGCTCCAGCAGTCATCCATTGCACATCTCCTGGGCCAATCGTTCCACCTTGACCTGTTGAGTCTTTGTGAGAGACCTCACCATCATAAACAATCGTGACAGTCTCGAAACCACGATGAGGGTGAGTACCAACCCCTTTTCTTTCAGTTGTCGGAGGAAACTCTGCCGGACCTGCTAAGTCAAGCATTAGAAATGGGCTCATTTGCTTTCCTAAATTTTGGTAGAAAAACAATGTTCTGACCGGGAATCCATTTCCAACCCAGTGCCCCTCATCATTTCCATACACTCCAATAATTTTTTTCATCATCAACCCCAACAATTATTTTGATTTTGCTTTATCAACACTTAATTGACCCGCCCCCACTGCAGCCAATATCAACAAACCTCCGACGATTGCCATATTTTTATAAAAGAGTAGTTTTGCAACAAACGCCTGATCTGCCGGGGCTGCCCAATATGCATGACCAATGATTGAAGCTCCAATTGTGAAGAGGGCTAACACCACTGCAGCAATCCTAGTCTTATATCCCAATATAAGAGCAAGCCCTCCTAGTATTTCAATCGCAATAACACCGATTGTCATCAATGATGGAATTGCCATACCCAAAGAAGTAAAGTAGGCAACAGTTCCATCAAAACTCATTAGTTTTGATACACCAGCCGGTAAAAATAAACTTGCTATCAGAATTCTTCCGATTAAGTTTGCTGTGTTTTCGATTGGTTTCATTTATCTCTCCTTTTATTGTTTTATTTAAAAATCTGTCTTAACTCTTTGAGCATTAATGCTGATTCACTGATTTGCTTTTTGTTTAGCTTTTCAAAGGCCTTTTCTAAAAAACTTATGTGCTCCGGGAACACTTTTTTAAAGAGCTTGTCCCCATTTTTTGATAACTTAATTTTGTAACTTCGAGCATCCTCAATATTTTCAATTTTTTCTATTAGCCCTTTTAGCTCAAGACGCTCAAGAACACCCGTCATAGTTCCTTTAAGGATTAGAGTTTTTTCCCCAAGCTCCTTACATGTCATAGGCGGCTGATTACCCAAAGTTGCCAAAACATCAAATTGAGTTTCAGTTAAACCGAGTTGTTTAATGTGCTTTGATGAATAAGCTTCAAATGCCTGGTAAGTCAAAGCCAGCTCTTTAATCAGGGTCATGTAGTTCATAAACATCCTTATTAGTACGTATGCTGACTATTTTAGTACGCATACAGACTATTTGCAAAACCTTATCTAAAATGGGGATTTTTGATCTATTTGTGCCTCATTTAATTTGCCGAAAACTTAGAGAACTAGCGATAATAGACAGAACAACTTAAATAAAATCATCTTATGTTCAGCACCCCAACCCTCAGCTTTTTTCAAGAAATCATTGAGTTGATTGGGATCTTCTCGTTTGCTGCCTCAGGCCTCATAGCTGGCCTACGAAAAAAACTGGACTTGGTGGGCGTCAGCATTGTGGCTGGTTTGACTGCGTTTGGTGGCGGCACATTAAGAGACATTCTTTTAGATCGCAGACCTTTCTTTTGGGTTGAACACTCTTACTGGCTTTGGGTCATCATTGCGCTGACCATC
>JBJOKN010000110.1:0-4123 GCA_046046075.1 Pseudomonadota bacterium | reverse complement strand
GATACCGATGCAGTTGATCCAAAGATACTTAAATCTGGCGCCGAGCGTCAGGCAGTGGCGGCTTACATAGCGAACAAATACAAGATTGCCCACTCTGCCAGCTTAGATTTTGTTGATAAGGCCATGGTGGTCAGTCGTGAGGTGGGCTTAGATCCAACACTCATCCTGGCAGTTACCGCTGTGGAATCAAGTTTCAATCCTTTGGCTGAGAGCAAAAAGGGTGCCCAGGGTCTCATGCAGGTCATGACCCGGGTTCACGTTGAGAAATTCCAGCTATTTGGCGGTCATGAGGCTGCTTTAGATCCAGATGCCAATATGCGCGTGGGTTCTTTGATTCTTCGTGAGTACATCGCCAAGGGTGGTTCTTTGCACGCAGGTTTGCGCTTATATGTTGGCGCATCATCCATCTTCATCAATGATGGTGGCTACGGCGAAAAGGTTTTGGCTGAAAGAGATCGTTTAAGACAAGCTGCGGCTTTAAGAGTTGCCAGCTTGGGCAAAAGCCTTTAATTCTTTAGATTAGTCGTTTTGGTTTTGAAGTCTTGAGGTCCAGCATAGGCTTTTAGCTTAGCGTGGCATCTCGTGAGGTCTGAGTTGCTGAGCCAACTTATCTAGAACTCCATTGACATACTTGTGGCCATCCGTGCCACCAAATACTTTAGCAAGTTCTACAGCCTCATTGATGGCGACCTTGAACGGCACGCTGATATCTTGAGCTAATTCAAATGTAGCGATGAGAAGGGCGCCATACTCAACGGGAGATAACTCTTCCATGGGGCGATCAATGTGCTGTTTGATGTGATTCTCAAGGGTGTCGTAATGGTTCACGACCCCAGAGAACAAATGATCAAATAATTCTTTCTGAGCTTTTTTAAAACCAGGATCTTCACCCAGCTGCTTGGCTATAGTCGCGTAGTCTGCAAAACCACCAGCTGCTTTGATCACCAACCATTGATAGACGCCTTGCAGGGCGTACTCACGAGCGCGACGACGCGGCGTCAAAGAGCGCTTCACCGTCACAGATGAAATCGGTTTATTCAGTTGTTGTGGATCAAAGTTCATAAGCTGCCAAATGGCTTTCTTGAATATTATTTTCTTGGATGTTGATCAGTCGTCTTCAACTTCATCATCAGGTGTTAAACCAATCGAGAGGTTGGCCATTTCAACAGCAGTGCGCGCACAGTTACGACCTTTTTCAAGAACACGCGCTTGTGCTTGCTCATCTGTCTCACAAGTAAGAACACCGTTTGCAATCGGAATGCCGTAATCCAGACCAACACGTGTGATGCCTGCACCTGATTCATTGGAAACAAGTTCAAAGTGATAAGTTTCACCACGAATCACAGCACCCAAAGCAATCAACGCATCGAACTCGCCACTCTCGGTGAGTTTTTGAAGGGCCAAAGGAATCTCTAAGGCACCTGGAACAGTCGTGATCACGATATCAGGCTCAGCAACACCTAGGGCCAATAATTCTTTGACGCAAGCCTCAGTCAATGCTTCACAAATAGGTGCATTAAAGCGAGCTTGCACAATACCAATGCAAAGGTCTTGACCGTTTAAGTCTGCTTCAATTCGATCAATGTTGGATAGTGGCATATGAACCTTTGTGTGTGATGGTGATAAAACTAAAACTTGCGAAAACTAATTATGTTGCTTGATATGGCAAATGTCCGGTAACTTCTAAGTCGTAGCCAGCCATCGTTGGTAACTTGCCCGGCTTAGCCAATAACTTCATTTTACGGATGCCCAAATCTTTCAAAATTTGTGCTCCGATACCATAGGTGCGGAAATCAGTTTTTCTTTGCGGATTCATTGGAGCAATGCCATCTAGTTTGCCTAACTGATTGAACCAAGCATCTGTGTTCACGGCAGCAGTGCCTGCGCAATTTAACAAGACAATCGCACCAGCTTCACTTTCAGCGATGGTTTTGATCGCTTGTGCCACAGGCCATGAGTGACTAGCAGATTCTGTTTCAAGTAAATCAAGAATCGTGGCAGGTTCATGAACGCGTACCAGTGTTTCTTGATTTGGATTAGGTTGTCCTTTGACCAAAGCAAGGTGAGCGCAACCTGTAGGACTGTCTTTGTAAGCGATGCCTTGTAAAGGTCCCCATGGGGTATTGAATACTCGGCTACCTTGGCGGCTGATGATGCTCTCATTGCGACTGCGGTAATGAATCAAATCAACAATGGTGCCAATCTTCAATTGATGAGCTTTGGCAAATTCAATTAAATCAGGCAAGCGAGCCATCTCGCCATCATCTTTCATGATTTCGCAAATCACGGCTGCTGGACTGCATCCTGCAAGCTCAGCTAAATCACATCCTGCTTCAGTGTGACCAGAGCGCACCAATACACCACCTGCTTGCGCCATGAGAGGGAAGATATGACCAGGCATCACAATGTCGCGAGGTTTCGCGCTTGGAGAAACTGCTACTTTGACTGTGTGTGAGCGATCCGCTGCAGAAATGCCAGTTGTTACACCCTCAGCAGCTTCAATCGATACCGTGAAATTAGTGCCCAGTGCTGCAGTGTTGTCGCGCACCATCAAAGGTAAATTCAGTTGCTCGCAACGTTCGCGAGTCAAAGTCAAACAAATCAAGCCACGACCATGTTTGGCCATGAAGTTAATGGCTTCTGGTGTGACATGATCAGCAGCCAGCACCAAGTCGCCTTCGTTCTCACGATCTTCTTCGTCGACTAAAACGACCATCTTGCCGGCACGCATGTCGGCAATGATTTCTTCTGTAGAGGCAAGGGAATAGCTTGTGCTTGGCATAGAGCCGTGATTTTAAAGCTTTTTTGAGCCAAAGCCGAGTTTTTGGCTATCTTTTAGCCGATGCATGAGCTTTTTACTCGTTAAAAACTCATGCAGGCTTTCAAGTAGGCTTAATTGGGGCTTAGCATGCGCTCGACATAACGAGCAATTAAATCAACCTCAAGATTGACCAAAGAACCAGCCTTTAAGTATTGAAGGGTGGTGTTTTGAAGTGTGTGAGGGATGAGATTGATGTGCATCAGGCAACCATCGTTGAGGTCTTCAACCTTGTTAACAGTCAAAGATGTGCCATTCACAACTATAGAACCTTTGTAGGCCAAGTACTTTGCTAAAGACTTCGGCGCCTTGATGACCAAATGCCATGAACCCTCATTATTTTGTGATCCATCACTTTTAGTTTGTTCGACTTGTTCGAACAGTGTCACTGTGCCCATACCATCGACATGACCGCTGACCAAATGACCGCCCAATCGATCATTGAAGCGCAAGGCTTTTTCTAAATTAACGAAGCCTGGTTGATCAAGTCCTGTGGTTTTATCCAAAGACTCTGCAGAGATATCAATCGCAAAATGTGAAGTCGTCATCGAAACCACGGTCATGCATGCTCCCTGGAGTGCAATGCTGTCACCCAACTGCACATCGCTCATATCAAGTTTTCCAGCATTGATGTGCAAACGAAAGCCATCGCCGAGTTTTTCAACTGTGTCGATGTGTCCGATGGCTTGAATGATTCCTGTAAACATAATTTTTTCTTTATAAGTTACTTTTTTCTAAGACGTAAGCGTAAGTCATTGCCTACAGAGGTGTGTTCAATGAAGGACCAATGATTGACATCATCTAACTGTGTCAAGGTTGGAAGATTTGCCATGCCCATGCCCTCACCAATTAATTTTGGAGCCATGTAAATGAGTAGTTCATCAACGCAACCTTCACGAATCAGTGAGCCATTGAGCTTGAAGCCTGCTTCAACATGCACTTCATTGATATGACACTTTTCTGCCAGGTAAGTGAATAAGGCTGATAAATCAACTTTACCTTTTGGATTAGATGTATCAACCATTTTTAATAAGGTGACATTCTTATCTTTTAAAGCACTTTCCATTTTCGCAAAATGTACCTCGTCCACTTGTCCGCAAACAACCATCGTGTGACCACCAATGGTCTCATCTAAGATTTTTGCATTGAGAGGTACTTCTAAAAATGAATCAATCAAGACTCGCATGGGTTGTCTTGCAGAAATTTCTTTTGGGTAAACGTCTCTGACATTTAATTGAGGATCATCTTCTTTGACTGTGCCGATACCTGTGAGGATGCAACAGGCTCTGGCGCGCCATTGATGGC
>JBJOKN010000109.1:0-6311 GCA_046046075.1 Pseudomonadota bacterium | reverse complement strand
AAAGATCTCTTTGTCTGAGAGATTCGGATTGTGGATTTCTTTTTACCCTCCAAAACAAGATGAGTATCTTGATATCGTTGCACATTGGTTAAAGCATTTTGGCTTAAACCAAGAAAAAATTGCAGCTGCAAAACCTGAGGCTTTGATTTGGGCTTTAGAAAGAGGTTCAAGATCAGGTCGAGTGGCTTGGCAATTTGCCCGCCATTGGGCTGGACAGCAGGATTAATCCTTTGGCTGTGGAGCAACAGTCTTCATCGCCTCGACCGGTTGTTGAGGTTGCTGTAGGTGTTTTGTTGGATGGCGCTGGAGCGGTATTGCTTGGTCAGCGCCCCCTTGGCAAACCTTATGCTGGCTACTGGGAGTTTCCTGGGGGAAAAGTGGAGTCAGGTGAAACTCTCTTCGCTGCTCTTTTCCGAGAGCTTCAAGAAGAAATTGATGTGCGCATTGATGATGCAGAAGAGTTCATGGTTTTAGAACATGACTATCCCCACGCCTATGTGCGCTTACATATTTGTTTGGTGAAGTCTTGGCAGGGTCTGCCTCGTGGTTTGGAAAATCAAGCCTTGGGCTGGTTGAACATCAAAGACATTGATCGTCTTGGTATTGCAGGATTTGATCCTGTCTTACCGGCCACACTACCTATCTTAGAAAAGCTAAAAACTTTAGAAGTTTTTTAGAAGTTACATCAGAAGTTAGATCAGAAATTACAAAGAGATAGTTCGAAAGAAACATCTTCTGCAAAAGCGCGTGGCTTGGCTTCGCCATCACAAGTCATGAAGCGAGTCCAAAGCATGTACTTGTTTGCGCTGATTTCAGGAATTAGGTGAGCATGTTGAATGCCAACGCGCATCAACTGATAAGTTTTTCCGGAAAGCATTTGTTGGTATGAGCCTTTAGGCGCCAGCATCTCAGCAGGCTTGCCTGAACCTCTCAGTAATTTTAAAAATAACTGGCTGGCATATTTCCATGACATCAATGGTTCCACGAATTTCTTTAAATTCGCGCGACGAATATTTGCGTCCGTGAATTGCCATGCGTAATACGCTGGTAAATCCACTGGACTAGTTCCGCCAGGAATGCTCAAGCGTGAACGAATCAAATTCAACCATTCACTTTCTAAAATCTGTGCATTGGTTTTACCTGTTTGATTGATCTTGCCCCATATGATGTTCATTTCTTCAAGCGTGTTGAGCAAAGCATCTTGATCAATGTTGCTGGAGTTCTTGAGAGACAACAAACTATTTTTCTGGCGATCAAGTTCTTTCATGAGACTTGATTTCAAATCTGCGCGTGCAGTGATCTCACCTAAATCAAACAAAATTGAGATGGCTTGATGCTGATCTCTTGCATCATCTTTTTCTACGAAGTATTCGAAACGGTCAAAGAGGTACTCCAGTCTTAAAAGACTGCGTACTAGTTCGTTGAAGGGGTATTCGTAAATAATCACAGCTTCATATTCTAGACTGAATTTATGTGATTTTTGGCAAAAAAAGAGGGTTTTTAAGTACTTTTATGTCTCAAAAGTATCTGATGAAGTCGTTGGGCTTCAATTCTTAGATCTTCAATCCCTTGATTGTTTTCAATCACGTAATCAGCAACAACCAGTCTGTCATGACGGCTGGCCTGGCTGGCAATGATCTTTTGAATCATGGCGACTTCAAGACCATTTCTCTTCTGAACCCTAGCAATTTGTTGGGGTTCGGGGCAATCAACCACCACAATGCAATCCAGGGCTTGGGGAGATTGATTGATCCAAAAGCTAGATTCGACCAATAAGGGCACCACATAAACAAGGTAGGCAGGGTTATTGGCAAGGCTTAGTGAGCTCAAGCGCTTGGTTTCTTGATAAATCAAAGGATGGGTGATTTTCTCAAGTTTTTCTTTGGCTTTTGGGTCGGCAAAAACAAGTTCCCTCATCTTTTGTCTATTCAAAGAGCCGTCTTCAAGTAAAAACTCAGGACCAAAAGATTGCTCAATAGCTTTCATGGCCAAGCCATTTGCTTTTGTGATGTCATGGGCAATCAGGTCTGTATCAATGATGGCGGCGCCACATTTTTCTAATTCTGTGGCTACTGCACTTTTTCCACTGCCAATACCTCCTGTCAATCCAACCCTCTGCCATAACAAAACAATGATGCCACCAAATGCAATAAAAGGGCCAAAAGGAAATGCATGTTTGTGATCTTTTTGATGAATTTTTAACCAAATATAACCACCGATTAAACCAGAGGCAGATGCAATTAAAAGAATATAGGGGAGGCTTTGAAGACCTAAACAAGCCCCAAGACCGGCCAAGAGTTTGGCGTCACCCATACCAATGCCATGTTGCCCCCTGATTTTTAAATACAGTTGATTCAGGATATATAGACTCAAAAATCCAAACAGCGTGCCCAAGATGGATGATTCGACACTTGCCCAGCCAAGTCCAAAGAAAATGTTGCCCAGCAAGCCGTAGGCAATTAATCCATAAGTCAGATAGTCAGGCAAAAGAAAAGTCTTGAGATCTATCCAAGACAGTATCAGTAGAGCCCCTATAACGATAAAAATGGAAAAACTTTGCATCAAAGAATCTGCCCCATTTCAAAAATAGGTAAATACAAAGAAACGACCAGGCATCCAATGATAAGCCCCATGATGAGCATCAAGCATGGTTCTATGCTTTGAGCCAATTGGTCAATCATGTGGTCTAAATGATCTTCTTCTTGATTGGCGATATTGGCAAGCATTTGAGGTAACTCTCCAGAAACCTCACCCACTTTGATTAACTGAATTTGTTCTTTCTGGCTTAACAGAGATTGTCCTGATGCTTGAGCAACAGATTCTGATAATGACCAACCTTGGGTCAAAGAAACATTGATCCGAGCGCAGAATTTAAAACTGATCCAGTCATTTGAGTGAAGTGCTGTTTGTTTTAATGCCTCCAAAAGCGGCACCCCTCGAGAAGTCAGTAATGAAATATTCCGACTCCATTGAATCAGTAAAGAGCTTTGGCGAATTCGTCCAAAAATAGGCAGTTTGAGTAATAGATGGTCAACCATCTCTTGTGTTGGAGTATGGTGTTTCCAGATAACTCTAAAGAGTGCTGCCAAGCCTAAAAGTCCGATGGCCACAATAAGAAAATAATTTTGTACCCAGTGCGAACCTTGAATCAGAAGTCTTGTTGGCCAGGGCAGCTCTGCTTGAAAGTTGGCAAACATACTCTCAAAGCTTGGAATCACCCATTGAAACATCGCGATCAAAACAAGGGCTGATACAAATAAAACGATGCATGGATAGCTCAGAGCTTTTTTAATTTTCTTTTGCAGTTTGATTTGTTTATCAAGATAAATGACGGCTTGCGAAAGACTGTCCACAAGATTGCCAGTTGCCTCACCCGTTTGAATCAAGCTGACACAAAATGGATGAAATTCCATTTTGCTTAATGCATAAGATAGACTGTTGCCATTAGCCAAAGATTTTTGGATCTCAGTCATCCCCATCATTTGAATAGCGTCTAGCAAAGACAACCCTGATTTCAAAAGCGAATGAAGTTGTCGAATCAAGTGAAGTTGAGCTATTTCTTTCATGAGATGTGACGCCTGATTTCATTTTCAGAGCTCAGCCCTGCAAGAAGAAGAGTTTGTGCAGATTCCTTTAGGGTAAATATTTTTTCAATTTGGCATTGAGTTTGAATAGCACTCAAGGGTGCTTCACCCTCAATCAGCTGTCTTAATTGATCGGATAGGCGCATCACTTGATGAACCGCTCTTCGTCCATGAAAGCCCGTACTATTACAGATGGTGCATGCCTCCGTTTGATTGTGTATTTGATTACTTGCGCAAGCTTTACAGAAAATCCGTACTAAGCGCTGTGCTGTGATGCAGCTGACATTGTTAGCAATGTCACTGTGCAAGCATCCCAATTGTTTTAATCTGAAGATTGCGCTGGGCGCATCGTTGGCATGAAGAGTGGCTAAAACCAAATGACCTGTCTCAGCGGCTTGTAATGCAATTTTCGCTGTCACGGCATCTCTGATTTCTCCAACCATGATGACATCAGGATCTTGTCGCATCAATGCTCTCAGAGCCACATCAAAGCGCAGCCCTGCTTTTTCATTGATCGGCACTTGATTAACACCCTTTAGTTGAATTTCAACTGGATCTTCAATGCTGGTGATATTTCGACTGCCATCCATCAAATACTTCAAGCAGCTATAAAGAGTTTGAGTTTTGCCGCTGCCCGTTGGGCCAGTGACCAAAATCATGCCCTGAGCCTGTTCAAGGCAGTGCAGTAAATTTTCTCTTTGAGTTTGATCAAGGCCGATCTTGTTGATATCAAGGTCATCATCTTGTTTGCTCAAGACCCTCAAAACAATTTTTTCACCATGCAGCGTGGGCAAAGTTGAAACACGGCAATCAATGTTATTGAGGTTGCCGCTGTTTGATTCTTTAGAGCTATTCAGGAACATTTGACCGTCTTGAGGTAAGCGCTTTTCTGAAATATCCAAGCGCGCCAAAATTTTGACTCGACTTGATAGTCGGTCATGCCAATGTGCTGGAGAACTGGTTAAGTGACTCAGGCAGCCATCAACGCGCAAGCGGACATGGCTTACTCCGTTTTCTGGCTCAATGTGAATATCGCTGGCTTTTGCCAGGAGTGCTTGATCAACAATGTCTTGCCAGAAATGAATGATGACATCATCTTCTTCAATCATTCGGCTGATAAATGCGGACCGTCTTGATGATCTGTTCATCCACCTGGATGATTTCCATGACCACCTTACCTATTTTGACGCTGACGTTATTGTCTGGAATATCTTCAAGTGTCTCAATCAATAGACCATTCAAAGTCTTGGGCCCATCGGTTGGAAGATCAAGATTTAAAAGACGATTCAAATCACGCAAGCTGGCTGTGCCATCTGCAATATAGGTATCGTCATTGGACCATTTTGTTTTGATGGCAAGATCTGGAAGAGAGGTTGTGAATTCGCCAATCAGCTCTTCTAAGATATCTTCAATGGTCACAAGTCCTTGAACAATTCCGTATTCATCCACCACAAGACCAATGCGTTCTTGGTTTTCTTGGAAGAACTGAAGTTGTTGAAGAACAGGTGTGCCACTTGGAATGAAATAAGGTTCACTCAATAACTCTTTGAAATGATGATGCTGAAGATCTTCATCACCTAATAAGCTCAAAGCCTTTCTAACTGCCAAGATGCCAATCACGCGGTCAGAGTCTTCGTCGCAGACAGGTAGCTTGTTGTGATAGCAAGTTTCAAGTTGATGAATCACATCTTCGATTGGTTTTGAAAAATCCAAGACTTCCATGCGTGATCTTGGCGTCATGACATCATCGACCTTGATGCTTTCAAGATTGAACAGATTGACCAAGATGCTTCTGTGCTTGTTTGGAATGAAGTGTGTTGATTCAAGAACCACTGATCGCAATTCTTCGGCTGTCATCTGAGTGCCTTGATTTGCTTTTGTGTCCACTCTTAGCAACTTGAGAAGACCAGACACAAAGACATTGATCAACCACATGGCTGGTTTTAGGATCACAATCAAAGGCCTGATCACCCAGCTTGTGAAAATGGCAAATCTTTCTGGATAAGTCGCGCCAACTACCTTTGGAGTGATTTCACAAAAAATAATGATTAAAACGGCCGCAATACCAGTGCTGATAGATAGAACAGATGCATTATTACCAAAAGCATGCATTGCAATAGCTGTTAATAAAACCGGAAGAATGGTATTGACGACGTTATTGCCAATCAAAATAACTGACAATAGTTCTTCTGTTCTTGAAAGTAGATTTTGTGTATTTTTTGCGCCGCGGTTACCGCGATTAGCCAAATGCCGAATCCTGTGACGATTGGCTGCCATCATGCTGGTCTCAGTGATAGAGAAAAAAGCAGAAATTGCTAAAAGTAAAACTACTAAACCAACTTGCGCCCACCAAGGCCAATCATTGAGCCACGAATCCATGAATGCTTTCTTAAGCAAAGAACATGAGAGTGACTATAGCAAACTAAGCTTAGTTTGTATTGTTAAAGCCTTACAAATAGAGGTGTGACATTCTGATTCTCTTGTCAGATCTTTCTGACAAGAAAAAATCTTGAGAATTCTTTAGCTTGAGCGTTTCAGTGAGTAATCACAAAGATCAATCAAGCTTTGTGTCGCAGCATTTTTAGGGAAGCAGTTCAAGGATGCTCTGGCTAGTTGAGCCTCACGTAATGCCGCTGCCTCTGTGTACTTGATCGCATCAGAGTTGATGATGGCCTGGTAGACCTGCTGAAAGAGATCCTCTGGCAATTCTTCGGCTTGTTCAATGGC
>JBJOKN010000108.1:0-4213 GCA_046046075.1 Pseudomonadota bacterium | reverse complement strand
ACACAAAGGACAATTTGCATTCATGAAGGTATTTTCGCTTAATTCAGAAAAAGACGAAAACCTTTTCTAGATATAAACTGGGCAAATCTCAATTGATTGTTGACCCATGGATATCAAACTATTTAGCTATTGGCGAAGTTCGGCGGCTTTTAGAGTCAGAATTGCTCTAAATCTTAAAAACCTTTCTCATGAGGTCATTCCCGTTAATCTCATCAAGCAAGGTGGCGAACAACATCTGCCGAGCTTCACCGCCAAAAACCCCCAAGATTTGGTGCCTGTTTTAGAGCATGGCTCTGATGTTCTTCGTCAATCACTGGCAATCATTGAATACTTAGAAGAAATTTATCCCACGCCTGCTTTATTACCGCATGATGCTCAAGAGCGCGCTTGGGTCAGAGCCTTGAGTATGGATATCGCCTGCGACATCCATCCTTTGAATAATTTACGGGTGATGAAATATTTACACAAGCAATTACAACTCAGTGACGATCAGAAAAGTTCATGGACCAAGCACTGGCTTGAACTTGGGCTTACCGGTGTAGAAAAAACCTTATCAAGCAAACCGCGTTCGGGAAAATTTTGCCTTGGCGACACTCCTGGAATGGCTGATGTGTGCCTGATACCCCAGATCATGAACGCCAAAGCCAGTGACTGCGATTTAAGCCCTTACCCAGAGATCCAGAAGGTGTTTGATTCATGCATGAAGCTACCGGCATTTATCGAAGCATCTTGGGAATCTCAAATTGACTACCCCAAGCAATCAAATTAAATCTACCAACATCAATAGCTCTGAATGTATCGCATAAAAAGGTGTTGAAGATTTAGATTTGGATTTGGATTTTGCTTTAAAAAATAAAAAAGCCCGGCTTTTGGCCGGGCTATCAACTCAGGCGGGGTACGCCCAAATCAATGACTTGCTTAGTGGAACTGCTCTTCTTCTGTAGAACCAGTCAAAGCTGTTACAGATGATGCGCCACCTTGGATCACTGTTGTTACTTCGTCGAAGTAACCAGTACCAACTTCTTGTTGGTGTGATACGAATGTGTAACCACGATCACGAGCTGCGAACTCAGGCTCTTGAACTTTCTCAACATAAGCAGACATACCGCGTGCAACATAGTCTTGAGCCAAGTCAAACATGTTGTACCACATAGAGTGGATACCAGCCAATGTGATGAATTGATACTTGTAACCCATCGCACCAAGCTCACGTTGGAACTTAGCAATCGTTGCGTCGTCCAAGTTTTTCTTCCAGTTGAATGATGGTGAGCAGTTGTATGCCAACATCTTACCTGGGTGCTTAGCGTGAACTGCTTCAGCAAACTTGCGAGCAAATTCAAGATCAGGTGTACCAGTCTCACACCATACCAAGTCAGCGTATTCAGCATAAGCAATCGCACGTGAGATCGCTTGATCGATACCCTTCTTAGTCTTGTAGAAACCTTCAGCAGTACGCTCACCAGTCAAGAAAGGCTTATCGTTTTCATCATAATCTGATGTCAACAAGTCAGCAGCTTCAGCATCTGTACGAGCGATCACCAATGTTGGCACGCCACAAACGTCAGCAGCCATACGAGCAGCTATCAACTTTTGGCAAGCTTCTTGTGTTGGAACCAACACTTTACCGCCCATGTGACCACACTTCTTTACTGAAGCCAATTGGTCTTCCCAGTGAACACCTGCAGCACCAGCCTTGATCATTGACTTCATCAATTCGAAGGCGTTCAATACACCACCGAAACCTGCTTCAGCATCAGCTACGATTGGAGCGAAACAATCGATGTAACCTTTGTCACCCTTTTCAATACCTTTTGAGTGCTGGATTTCATCAGCACGACGGAAAGTGTTATTGATACGCTCAACAACCTTAGGTACTGAATCAACTGGATACAAAGATTGATCTGGGTACATTGATGAGTATGTGTTGTTATCAGCAGCAACTTGCCAGCCTGACAAATAAATTGCCTTCACGCCAGCTTTAACCTGTTGCATTGCTTGACCACCAGTCAAAGCACCTAAACAGTTAACGTATGGCTCATTGTTAACCAAGTTCCATAGTTTTTCAGCACCACGACGAGCCAATGTGTGCTCAATCTGGAATGAACCGCGTAGACGAACTACATCAGCTGCTGTGTAACCGCGCTTGATACCCTTCCAACGTGGGTTTGTATCCCAGTCTTTTTGCAATGCATCGATTTCTTGTTGACGTGTTGACATGTTTCTCTCCCGTTAAATAACAAAAATGTGTGCCCATAAGACATATTGATATCAATTTCTGTGTCTTATGTCTTATATAAGAGTTTATGTACATGTGAACAAGATTGCAAGAATTAATTTGACTAGGACAAAGAATATATATCCCAATTAAATTAATAACTTAGCTTTTAAATTTTACATTGTGGAATGCTAAATCATCAGTTGCAATGAGATGCAACACTTAGCTAATTTACATAAATCTCTAGACAAGCGGGCGATCTGCCACCAACACACCGTCTTGATCAACGTAAATCATGTCGCCTGGTTTGACCGTCGTCCCTGCCATATCGATAGTCAAGTCGCGCTCCCCCACATTTCGCTTAACGCTTTTCTGTGGATGAACGGCCAAAGCATTGATGCCTACTTTGGATTGGGCTAGCTCGAGGGTGTCACGCACACAGCCGTTGACCAGAATCCCGGCCCAGTTATTTTTTTCAGCCAGAACACCTAAATTACCTCCAACCAAGGCGCAACGCATGGAGCCACCACCATCAATGACCAATACCCTGCCCTGACCGGGCTCATCGAGAATCGTTCTAACCCAAGTGTTGTCTTCAAAGACCTTAAGCGTCACTGCAGGGCCTTTGAATTGAGATAAGCCACCATATGCTCGAAATACTGGGGCGCATACACGCAGCACTCCAGATGCAATCAAATCCTCATTAGCATCACATAAATCAGTGGTGGCAAAACTCATAACTCTCTCCAGAAAATATTATTAGGCGTTTTTTAATTCTACTGAGCGATTATTTTCACCCACTCGATACGCGGTGAGCAAGGCCATCATTAAAAAAGCAGCGATCAATATAAAGACGCCGGGAACCATCTTCCAGTCCATCAATACGCCAAACATCAATGGGCCAATGGCTAAACCTGAATCAAGGCCTGAATAAACTGTACCAAAGACTCTTCCAGAGGCTTCTTTGGGCGTTGCCGAACGAATCATCAAGTCTCTTGATGGTCCAGCGATACCCACAAAGAAACCCATCACAGTAAACAAACTCATCATGGTCGAACCTGAGACCACAGTCATGGCAATCAATACTGAAATTGAGCTGCCTAAAATGAAACCAATGGCGATCACTCTTTCCGGAAAGCGTGCACGAGTCGCAATAAAACCACCAAGGAACATACCACCTGCGCTGGCCAACATGTAGGAAGAATACGCTGTGGTTGTTAATGCAATCGGTAAGTCATAGAGCAACTGCATAGCCGTTGGCGCAAAACTTTGTACGCCACTCAAGGCCAAGGCACTCAAAAAGAAAAAGCCCCAACACATCCACACCATTGGTAACTTCAAATAGTCAAAAGATAATGCCGATGAGTTTTTTCTGGCGGTCTCTTCAAGATCGCGCTGTTCCTGAGAGCCCATCAACACATGACGTCTCCAGTAGAGAACAGCCAACATCAGAAATGCGATGGCTGATGCAACTAATAAAGCTTGGCGCCAACCTGAAAAAGTAGTCACAGCTACCAACACTGCTGGCGATGCAGCCCACCCAAGAGCACCTGAAACCCCGTGCATAGAGTAAGCATGAGCCACCCGCTCTGCCGAAACACGCCGATTGATCAAGGTGTAATCTGCTGGATGAAACACACCGTTACCTAGACCTGCTAAGCAAGCGCCAAATAACAAACTCCAATAGCCTGTTGAAAAAGACAATACAACTGCTGAGACAGCCAAAGTTGCAACACCAAAGAAAAGAACTTTTAGAGGACCTGAATGATCAACCCAAAAACCAGCCGCAGCTTGCATGATGGTTGAGACGATGAAGAACATCGTCATCAAGAATCCAAGCTCAGCATAACTGAGCCCGAATTCAACTTTCAACCATGGAAATAATGGTGCAAGAATTAAATGATAAAAATGGGAGGTGCCATGGGCCACACTGACTAGGCCAATAACCTCCGCGTCTCTGCGAATAGTCATTGGCCGATGTTACTACTGATTGAATGA
>JBJOKN010000191.1:0-2506 GCA_046046075.1 Pseudomonadota bacterium | reverse complement strand
TGTTGTGAAGCTTTAGGTTTGCCATCTTGCTTGGTGAACAATGCCTCTTTATTCCAATACGATGTGGCATCAAGTTTTAGCTATGCCTCACTTGATCGCCATATGCTCACCAATGTGGCTGCGCCATTGATTTTGTCGCGAGACCTTTACCGTCAGCATGCGAAGATAAGAACTGCTGATTTTCGTGGTCCAAGTGGAGTGGTGATCAATTTGCTTGATCAGAAATTAGAAAATTTGAACCCAGATTTTTTGTCCTACACCTTGTCAAAGGCGGCGCTTAATTCAGCAACTAATTTATTGGCACAATCCTTTGCGCCTAATTTACGAGTTGTGGGACTAGCTCCTGGGATTACGATGGTGTCGGGCGATCAATCTGAGGATGGCTTTGCTAAGGCTCACAGCATGACTCCTTTAGAGCAATCATCAACGCCTGATGATATTGCTGAGGCAGTGATTTATTTGGCCAAGGCAAAAGCCATAACTGGTACAACTTTGTATGTTGATGGTGGGCAGCATTTACTTTCGACTAATCGTGATGTGATGTTTTTGACGGAGTAAATTATGCAAGCATTGTTATCCCACCCTCGCCTGATGGATTGCCGAAGATTGTTTTTGAGCAATTACGAGGTTTACATCAATATCGGAGTTCATGATTTTGAGAAGCGCGGAGAGCAACGCGTTTTAATCAATGTTGATTTGTTTGTGCCTTTGGTTGAAAACACCCCATCAAAAGATAGCCTTGATGAAGTGGTTGACTATGACTTCATGCGTCAAAGCATTTTAGAGAGAGTGTCTAAGGGGCACATACATCTTCAAGAAACCTTGTGTGATGATGTTGCAAAAATCATGTTGGCCCATCCAAATGTGAGAGCCGTTAAAGTTTCAACTGCAAAGCCAGATGTGTATCCTGATTGTGAAGCAGTTGGTGTTGAAATTTTCTTGATAAAAGAATGAAAGATCCGCGCAAAATAGCCTACGAAGAAAATAAGCTAGACAAAAAGCTTTGCCGTCTAGCAGGACAAGCCATTGTTGATTACAACATGATCGAGGATGGCGATAAAGTCATGGTTTGTATGTCTGGCCCAACCAGGCTTTCCAAAAGAAACCTTACCCAATTATTTTAAAAAATTAGGTGTTCAGTATCACATTGAAGACCAAGATACCTATGGCATTGTGAAGCGCGTGATTCCAGAGGGTAAAACAACTTGTGGTCTTTGTTCTCGTCTAAGGCGTGGTATTTTGTACAGAGTAGCTGGTGAGCTTGGGGCCACCAAGATTGCCCTGGGTCATCATCGTGATGACATCATTGAAACATTGCTGATGAATATGTTTCATGGTGGCAAGTTAAAAGGCATGCCGCCAAAGTTAAAGTCCGATGATGGTAAACACATCGTCATCAGGCCTCTGGCTTATGTGCCAGAAAGTTATCTTGAAAGATATGCTGCGCAGATGGATTTTCCAATCATTCCTTGTAACTTGTGCGGCAGCCAAGAGAATCTCCAGCGTAATGCCATGAAAGCCTTGATCAAGGAGTGGGAAAAGAAATATCCTGGTCGCGTAGAAAGTTTATTCAGCTCTATTCAAAATGTGGTGCCATCACATTTGATGGATGCCACCCAATTTGACTTTAAAGATTTAAGTCAGGATGCAAGCCCTAGCGATTCGGCAGAGCAGAACGCTTGGCAGCCAATACAGATGACTCTTTGATGAGCTCTTGAACATCCAAGGCCCAAGTTTCAACTCGACCACTGGCGTATTTTCTTTGCTCATCATTCATGATTTGAGTAATGAAGGCGCTTAGTTGAACTCCTAGTAAATTTCTTCTTTTACCAAACTCTTGCTGTTCTTTTGTTGTGCCGTATTCAAAGTTTTTCATATAAACCGTCAGCAGCTCTTCGGCTTGTTGCTGGTTTAGTTTATTTTGATGGATTGTTCTGGCAATCTTGATCAAATCATTTTGACGTCGCAGACGTTCTTGATAAACCATGTTCATATCTAATGGATTATTTTTGATGTGCTGCCTGATTTTTTCTTCTTGATCTTTATTGATGCTGCCAAATAGCCATTCGACACGATCAATGACTTTATCAGCGCGCACCTTATTTTGTTTATCTAAACTTGGTGGCAGCCATTCTTTTGCAAACTTATCATTACCTTTTTGCATTCTCTTTTGCATTGCATCGATTTGATTGCTTTGCAAAGTGGTGAAAATCTTCGCAGCGTCTGGAGTTGTTTTTTTGGCAATGGCGTAAATAAACTTTTTGAGATCCTCAGAAAATTGACTGACTTCATCGGTCGAAAGCGGACGTCTTAGCTGAAGTCGCAACTTCTCTAAGGTTTTCGAAATATCCGCCAGCTGTTCTGTGCGATGCCACCAGAATTGTTGCTCTAAGAGCTCCCGAGTCAGGACTTCTTGCTCTGCGTTCAAGCCAATATGATCGTCAATCCACCATCTGACCAGAGTATCGCCCTGGTTGTAGACAAATCTCACCGCACTGCAGGCAGT
>JBJOKN010000107.1:0-5780 GCA_046046075.1 Pseudomonadota bacterium | reverse complement strand
AAAACTCAAAACTTTGATCGATTTAGTAGCCGAATCTGGCGTTTCAGAATTAGAAGTAACAGAAGGCGAAGACAAAGTTCGAATCGTTAAAAATCCAGCTCCAGTCGCAGCACCCGTTCAACAAGTTTACGCAGCAGCCCCAACAGCTGCTCCAGCTCCAGCTCCGACTTCTGCCGCACCGGCAGCACCTGCAGCTGAAGCCGCACCAGCCGAACCAACAGGTCATGCCGTGAAATCTCCGATGGTGATTCTTTTGTGAAGATTGGCGACACGGTCAAAGAAGGTCAAACGCTTTGCATCATTGAAGCGATGAAGTTATTGAACGAGATTGAATCTGATAAATCAGGTGTGGTTAAAGAAATTTTGTGTGAGAACGGCCAAGGCGTTGAATTTGGTCAGGCTCTTTTCATTATTGGCTAATTCAAGCTAAAGCTCACAAAGGTTACCCAATGTTTGAAAAGATTCTTATCGCCAACCGTGGCGAAATCGCACTTCGTATTCAAAGAGCCTGTCGCGAGATGGGCATTAAAACGGTGGTGGTGTTTTCTGAAGCTGATCGTGACGCTAAATACGTCAAATTAGCTGATGAAGCAGTTTGTATTGGCCCAGCACCATCAGCGCTTAGCTATCTGAACATGCCAGCGATTATTTCTGCCGCTGAAGTCACTGACGCTCAAGCGATTCACCCAGGTTATGGTTTCTTGTCAGAGAATGCTGACTTTGCCGAGCGTGTCGAAAAGTCTGGTTTTGTATTCATCGGACCAACCGCAGAATCCATTCGTTTGATGGGTGACAAAGTATCTGCGAAGCAAGCCATGATTCGCTCTGGCGTGCCATGCGTTCCAGGTTCAGAAGGTGCTTTGCCCGATAACCCAAAAGATATTTTGGCCACTGCTAAAAAAGTTGGCTACCCAGTCATCATCAAGGCAGCCGGTGGTGGTGGCGGACGCGGTATGCGCGTGGTCCACACCGAGGCGCACTGATTTTGGCTGACACTCATAAAAATGCGGTGTATTTAGGTGAGCGCGATTGCTCTATGCAACGTCGTCACCAAAAAGTGATTGAAGAAGCTCCAGCACCTGGTATTGATCGTCGCTTAATTGCAAAAATTGGTGAGCGTTGTGCAGAAGCCTGCCGAAAAATTGGCTACCGTGGCGCAGGTACTTTTGAGTTCTTGTATGAGAATGACGAGTTCTACTTCATTGAAATGAACACACGAGTGCAGGTTGAGCACCCAGTGACTGAATTGATCACTGGAATCGACATTGTTCAGCAACAAATTCGTATTGCATTTGGTGAAAAACTACCATTCCGTCAAAAAGACATTGAATTCAGGGGTCACGCCATTGAATGTCGTATCAATGCTGAAGATCCTGTGAAGTTCATGCCAAGCCCAGGTCGCATTCAATCTTGGCACATGCCTGGTGGCCCTGGTATTCGCGTTGACTCACATGCTTATGCTGGTTACTTTGTGTCTGAAGTAGCGATTGATGGCATTTTGACCAATATTCCATTGCATCGCGAACTAATGCTAGATCCAAAGTTTGAACAAGGTGGCACGAGCATTCACTACCTAGAGCACAAGCTTGAGGAGCAAGCAGCATCACGTCGTGGCAACACGAAGTAATTCGGCCATCAGCTACTCAGGCTTCTATGGCATTCCGTGAACTTGTATTTACCGTCTCCGAAGATCTTGCTGAAGATCTCGGAGATGCTCTCATGGAATTGGGCGCCTTATCTATTTCAGTCAGTGATGCTGCTGCTGATACTGAATCCGAAAAACCCTTGTATGGTGAACCAGGTTTAACTCCTGATCGACAAGCTTGGGAACAATCTCAAGTCATTGCCCTTTTTGACGAACAAGGCTTGAGTGCAGAAGAAATTTCTACTGCTTTGACTGAAGCAGGTTTTCAGATCAACGCCCCTACTGAGAGAAGTGTTGAAGAACAAGATTGGGTCCGTCTCACACAATCGCAGTTTGAACCTATTCAAGTTGGTCAGCGCTTATGGGTAGTTCCATCATGGCATGACGCTCCCAATGATCCGAATGCGGTTTGCCTGGCCGTCGACCCTGGTCTGGCTTTTGGTACAGGCAGCCATCCAACCACCAAGTTGTGCATGCAATGGCTGGAGGAACACCCAGATTTAGCCAGCAAAACACTCTTGGATTATGGTTGTGGCTCGGGCATCTTGGCCATTGCGGCCAAACGTTTGGGTTGCGGTGATGCACTTGGTGTAGACATTGATCTGCAAGCAGTCATATCTGCCAAAGATAACGCCATACGCAATGAAGTGATTGTTGACTTTAGATTGCCCGAGGAAGATAGCACTCATAGTCAGCATGATGTGGTGGTAGCGAATATTTTGGCCAATCCGCTTCAAGTTCTTGCCCCAGCACTTTGCCAGCGTATTGCACCGAATGGCCACATCGTTTTATCGGGCATCCTTGAGCGCCAAGCACAAGAAGTCATCGCGACTTATCAACCATGGATTCAACTGCATGTTTGGCGTGAATGCGATGGCTGGGTGTGCCTCACTGGGCAGTTAATGTCGGATGGCACTGATCAAAGCTCACCTGACACTCAAAAAAAAACGATAAAAACCAGTCCAAGCTCAGTTAAATCACCTAGCTCATCCGAAAATAGCAAATCTTTAACTTTGATTGGCTGGTTCAGCCTAGTTGTATTGATTGTGGTGATTGTTTTACAGATCTTTCACCTCAGTAGGCATGCGATTGCATTACAAATTACAAAAACACCGACCAGTATTCAGGAACCCTTGTTCAAAGCATTCAAATCTTTGGACTCTTTACTGTGTAAGCAGTTTTCTTGCCAAGACATTCCTTTAAGAGACTTTTCTGCTTGGGCCATTGAGTTAGCCAATCTAAAAATCAATGCTGGTAACAATCAAAATGCCAGCAACCAAAACGCTACCGGAATGCTGGAGCTTCAAATCCGCAATAAATTACCTTTGCTCATCACTTGGCCTCATGTCTTGCTATCCATCACCGATGCCAATGACGCTGTTATTTCAGAGAAACTTCTCAGACCTCAAGATTGGTTGCCAGAAGATGATGAGAAAGTCACTCCAAAAGGCTCACAAGCCCTTCAGGAAGTCTCCAGCAATATTTTCTTGAGCCTACCCCAACAGGCAGCCGGATTTAGGGTGCGCCTGCTCTATGTTGATGACAAACCAAGCGACACACCTTCAGAATAATTCACACTTCTCATTCATTTAAACTAATTCACCCACCCAAGGAACTTTATGTCTAGCTTAATTTGTGGCTCCATCGCTTACGACACCATCATGAATTTTGAAGGTCGCTTTCAAGATCAAATCTTGGCAGACCAAATTCACATCCTGAACGTTGCTTTTTTAGTTCCGAGCATGCGTCGAGAATTTGGTGGGTGCGCTGGCAATATTGCCTACAACCACAAACTATTGGGTGGTGATCCCATCATCATGGCCACAGTTGGTGGCGACGCTGGCTCCTATTTCGATCAATTAGCCAAATACAAGATCAGTGCTGATCACATTCGTGAGTTACCTGAAGCCTTCACTGCTCAGGCGATGATCACCACAGACCGTGATAACAACCAAATCACAGCCTTTCATCCGGGAGCTATGGGCGAATCGCACCTCAATCAAGTGGCAGACGTGATCAATCATCGTCAAAAGAAACAGCTCGACTTACCAAAAATTGCGATTGTGGCTCCAGATGGTAGACAAGGCATGGTTGAACATTGCCAGCAATTGGCCGATGCCAAGATCCCATTCATTTTTGATCCAGGCCAAGGTTTACCGATGTTTGATGGTCAAGAATTATTGGCCTTTGTTGAGCAAGCGACGTATGTGGCCGTAAATGACTATGAAGGTGAAATGCTGGCTCAAAGAACTGGCTTATCACTAGAAAAGATTGCTGAGCGAGTTTCAGCTTTGATTGTCACCAAGGGTGCTCAGGGTGCAGAAATACATACTCAAGGCAAGAAAATTGAAATTCCAGTGGTACCAGTTGTAAAAGCGATTGATCCAACTGGTTGTGGCGATGCTTTCAGAGCTGGATTACTGTTTGGCATCGAACAAGGATTTGATTGGGAGGTTACTGGTCGTTTAGCCAGCTTGATGGGTTCCATCAAAATTGCCAGCCAAGGTCCTCAAAATCACTGTCCATCACAAGAAGCCATTCAAATGCAGTTCAAACAAGCATTTGGCTATAACTACTAATCCCCAAGCAAGCATTAAATCTTACCAAAGAAAAAACCCGCTAAGGCGTTAAGCTCTAGCGGGTTTGATTCCCTCTGGGAACCAGCCCCTAATAAATTAAGGACGAGAACCCGTTGGGAAAGGCCATGCAGCAGCCGGATTTAAAACTGTCTTTGCTGATGAAGCAGGAGCAGCTTTAGCGGCTGGCTTTTTAGCAGCAGGCTTACTTACTTTTTTTTTACTACTTTTTTAGCAGCTTTTTTTGCAGCAGGCTTCTTAGCAGCGGCTTTTTTAGCAGCAGGCTTCTTAGCAGCAGCTTTCTTAGCAGCAGGCTTCTTAGCAGCTACTTTTTTCTTAGCAGCAGGCTTCTTAGCAGCAGCTTTTTTAGCAGCAGGCTTCTTAGCAGCAGCTTTCTTAGCAGCAGGCTTCTTAGCAGCAGCTTTCTTAGCAGCAGGCTTCTTAGCAGCTACTTTCTTAGCAGCTGGTTTCTTTGCAGCTACTTTTTTAGCAGCTGGTTTCTTTGCAGCAGGTTTTTTCTTGGCAGTTGCCATATTAAACTCCTTCACGTGAGAGTGATTTACTAATACTACTGATTAAAGAAACCCGACCACACCAACTTCGTGTGAGCGAGCCATTCATCGGCGCGCCACTCACTACACGTCGCACGCTAATGAATCTTGGAAAAAAAGCCGTGACCTCTGCAGGTGACGGCTTTTTAAATAAGTTAGAAGAACGTTTAAAACTGTCTAAAGAAATAGAAGACAACTCACTCTGATGATTCAGAGTTTTCGGTTTTAATCCGTGTTGTTGGCGACTACCTATCAACAGTTTTTTCTCCTAGTGTTTTTACAACTTTCGTGATAGTACAACTTAAGAGATGCGTTGTCATTAATTATTTTAAAAAAAATTTACTCCCAGTTCAACGCACCACCAGTTTGATATTCAATAACGCGAGTTTCAAAGAAGTTTCTTTCCTTCTTCAAGTCGATCATTTCACTCATCCATGGGAAAGGATTCTCTTCGTTCGGGAACATTGCTTCAAGACCAATTTGCATACAACGGCGGTTGCAAATGTAGCGCAAGTAACCCTTGAACATTGGCGCGTTCAAACCTAGAACACCTCTAGGCATGGTGTCTTCAGCGTAGCGATACTCCAACTCAACCGCTTTTTCGAACAAACCGCGCAACTCTTCTTTGAACTCTGGCGTCCACAAGTGTGGGTTTTCTAACTTGATTTGGTTGATCATGTCGATACCAAAGTTGCAATGCAATGACTCATCACGCAAGATGTACTGATACTGCTCTGCAGCACCGGTCATCTTGTTTTGACGGCCCATCGCCAAAATTTGCGTAAAACCAACATAGAAGAACAAACCTTCCATGATGCAAGCGAACACAATCAATGAGCGCAATAGCTTCTGATCATTCTCAAGAGTGCCTGTTTTGAATGATGGATCAGTCAAAACATCGATGAATGGGATCAAAAACTCATCTTTGTCACGAATTGACTTCACTTCATGGTACGCATTGAAGATTTCAGCCTGATCTAGGCCCAAAGATTCCACAATGTATTGATA